>DASUWA010000007.1 GCA_036378675.1 Acidimicrobiales bacterium | reverse complement strand
GACATCCCCGCTGGGGTAAGGCACAGGCCGCGAGAGGCGCACAACAAGCGGGGCGCGGCCCCGGGCGGTCGACAACCGCAGCACGCGACCCTCCAAGCTGAAGGTGCCGGCGTAAAACCGCGCTGGCATCAGCGCCTTCTTACGCCGCGGGTAGCGGGCCCCCTCACCTTTCTTTTTGCGCGCCGCGGTGGCGAAACACGCCTCGCTATAGCGGCGGACCACCGACCGCGCCGCCGCCACCGACAACTCGCCCACCTCCACACCGGCCAACTCCCGGCACAACGACGGATAGTCGAAAACAGGCGGACCGCCCCGTCGGAACCGAACCTCGTTCATCTCGATCAGCCCCGCCCAAACATCGCCAGCCGAGCGCAACAAACCGAAACAGCGACGACGCTGACCGGCACTGACCCGCAACCCGACCCGGCACGACCGGTAAACCACACCCTCCAAATGACGAGACCGACGCATCACCCAAGTATCCACCCCACCTGTGACCACCAAACCGGCAAACCTTCCATAACACGGCACTAGCTGTCGCCCATTTCGAGTTGCTCGAGCTCCTCGACTGTCATCAGCACTGCGCGTGCCTTGGATCCCTCCGACGGCCCGACCACACCACGCTGCTCGAGCAGGTCCATCAAGCGGCCGGCCCGGGCGAACCCGACGCGCAGCTTTCTTTGGAGCATCGAGGTGGAACCGAGCTGAGAGCGAACGACAAGCTCCCGCGCCTGGTCCAGCAAATCGTCGTCGTCATCATCGCCGCCGAAACCTCGTCCAGCCGCGGGACCGTCATCGCTCCCCTCGACTCCCTCGACGTAGCGCGGCGCCGACTGCCGGCGCCAGTGCGCAACGACCTTGCGCACCTCCTCCTCGGTCACCCACGCGCCCTGGATGCGCCTGGCGACGCTCGAGGAAGCGCTCAGGAGGAGCATGTCGCCCTTGCCGATGAGGCGCTCGGCTCCGGGTTGATCGAGGATCACCCGGCTGTCAGCCAGCGACGAGACCGCGAACGCCAACCGCGAGGGGATGTTCGCCTTGATGACGCCGGTGATGACATCGACAGAGGGTCTTTGCGTAGCGATGACCAGGTGGATGCCGACCGCCCGGGCCATCTGGGCGATCCGGCAGATGGATTCCTCGACGTCGCGCGCCGCGACCATCATCAGGTCGTTCAGCTCGTCGACGACCACGAGAATGAACGGCAGGCGCTCGTAGTTGCGCTGCTCCTGGCCGAGCGCAGGCTCCCCTTGCAGCTCTCCCCTGTCGTAGGCGGCGTTGTACCCGGTGACGTCCCGCACCCCGACCTCGGCCAACAGGTCGTAGCGCCGCTCCATCTCGTGAACCGCCCACGCAAGAGCGTTGGCCGCCTTCTTGGGGTTGGTGACAACGCCGGTCAGGAGATGGGGCAGGCCGTTGTACTGCCCGAGTTCGACCCGCTTCGGGTCCACCAGGATCAGGCGCACCTGATCGGGAGTGGCCCGAACGAGGATCGACGACAGGAGCGAGTTGATGCACGACGACTTCCCGGCGCCGGTGGCGCCGGCGATGAGGATGTGCGGCATGTTGGCGAGGTTCTCGAGTATGGGCCTTCCCGCGATATCCCTTCCGAGGGCCACCTCGAGCGGATGGACCGCAGCGTGCGCTTCGGCCGAGGCGAGGATGTCCCCGAGCGCCACGAGCTGCCGGTTCTGGTTCGGCACCTCGACTCCGATCGCCGACCGTCCCGGGATCGGCGCGAGGATGCGCACATCCGCGGCGGCCATCGCGTAGGCGATGTCCTTTTGGAGGTTGGTGACCTTGGCGACCTTCACGCCCGGGCCGAGCTCGAGCTCGTAGCGGGTGACCGTCGGGCCGACGGTCATGCCGACCAGCCTGGTCTCCACTCCGTGCGCGGCGAGAGCGTCCTCGAGGGTGTGTCCGAGCGCTTCGACGTGGCGGCGATCGATCTCGGCGGCCTTGGTCCTACCGAGAAGCGCGATCGGGGGCAGCCGCCACGTGCCGGGAGCCGCCGAAGGTCCAAGCGATATCGAAAGCTGCTCGGCATCCACGGGTTGGTCGGGGGGCGGAACGTGGATCGGCACCGCCGGCCGTCCAATGCCATCCTCCTCGGAGCTGTCCGCCCCGGCGATCGCTTCGTCTTCGTCTCCGCCCGATTCAGCGAGCGATTCGTCGGCGTCGCCGGCCATGCTTTCAACGTCGAAGGGCGCGCGCGGCTGTCCCGGTTGGGATGCCGGATGGCGCCGGCTTGCAGCGAGTCGTCGCGATCGGCCCACGAGAGAAACCGCGCCTCCGGCCGACGCGGTTCCGACCTTTGCGGCCGCTCCGACTCCGATCACGATCCACCTGGCCGCGACCCTGGCCGGGGTGCCGGTGACGATCAGCAGCGACAGCGCAAGAACACCGGAGAGGACGAACCCGGCTCCCCACTGGCCGACACCCGCCCTGAGCGGTACACCGATCGCGGCGCCGGCAAGCCCTCCGGCATGGCGCAGCGGAGACAGTGCGCTTGTCCAGTTGGCGGGCCCGTTCGCCAGATCCAGTACGCCGGCGAAACCGAGGAGCAGCAATCCGCAGCCGATCGCAACGCGCGACGGAGGCCGTGGGCTGCGCTCTGCGTCTTCTACCTGCGACGGGCGCGCCGGCCGGCGCCCCCTGTCCCGGCGCCCCTTGTCATGGCTCTCGCGCAGCAGAGCCCAGCTGACCGCCAGCAGCGCCGGCGGGAGCAGCAGCCTCGACCCACCAACAAGGTCGGACGCGGCTCGATTGAGAACCCGCCCTGCCGGCCCCGCAAGGCCGCTGTAGACCGCCAGAGCGCACAGCGCGGCGACGACCAACAAGCCGAGGCCCCAGACGTCGTAGGCCTGCGGCCCCAACCAGCGGCTGAGACCGCGTTTACGACGCTCTCTCGACGCCGCCTTTCCGGTGGGCCGAGATCTGGGCGCAGGGCGACGACGGGTCACAGTAGTCACAGCAACCCCGAGCGTAACAGCAGCAACAGCACTCACAGCGGAGCGCCCGCTAAACCTCCATGACGACCGGAACGATCATCGGCCGCCGGCGGGTGCGCTCGGCGACGAAGCGTCCCAGGGCCGATCGGGCGCGCCGCTTGAGCGTCTCGAAGTCCACCGACCCCGAGTCGGCGGCCTCCTCGAGCGCTTCGAGAACGGCCTGCCGCGCCTCGCCGAGAAGCTCCTCCGCCTCAGGCGCATAAACCCAACCGCGGGTGATGATCTCGGGGCCGGTGAGCACCTCTCCGGACTTGGCGTCGACGGTGACCACGACGATCACCACACCCTCCTCGGCGAGGACCCGGCGGTCCCGGAGCACTCCCTGGCCGACGTCGCCGACGATGCCGTCGACGTACAGGTAGCCGGCGGGCACTTCCCCCGCGAACTCGGCACCGGTTTGGGTCAGCTCGACGACGTCACCATCCTCGGCGAGCAGCACCTTGTCCCCGCGTACGCCCATCTCCTGGGCCAGGCGGCCGTGGTGGGTGAGGTGCCGGAACTCCCCGTGCACCGGTATGAACCACTCGGGCCTGGCCAACGACAGAAGCGTCTTCAGCTCCTCCCGCCTCGCGTGCCCGCTCACGTGAACGCCGGCGAGACCCGAGTGCACCACCTCGGCACCGAGCCGGGACAGGCCGTCGATCACTTTTCCGACGTTCCCCTCGTTGCCGGGAATGGCGTGGGACGAGAGCACCACGAGATCGCCTTCACCTATGGAGATCCATTTGTTGTCCGCCGCAGCCATCAGTGCCAGCGCAGACATCGGCTCGCCCTGAGAACCCGTCGAGATGACGCAGACCAATCTCGGGTCGTAGTCCCCGATCCGCTCTATGTCGATGAGACTCTCGTCGGGAATGCTCAGTAATCCCATCGATCGGGCGAGCGAGACGTTCTTGCCCATCGAACGACCCAGCGTGGCGATCACCCGGCCGCACTCGATCGCCGAGTCCGCGATCTGCTGAATCCGGTGGATGTGGCTGGCGAAACAGGCGACGATGATCCGCTTGTCCTGGTTGGCATTGAAGAGATCGGTCAACACCCGGCCGACCGCACGCTCGCTCTGGGTGTGGCCATCCTCCTCCGCGTTGGTCGAGTCGGACAGCAACAGGCGGATCCCGGGGCCTGACGCGATCGCGCCGATCCTCGCCAGATCGGTCGCGCGGCCATCCACGGGGGTCAGATCGATCTTGAAGTCGCCGGAGTGCAGGATCACCCCTTGAGGCGTGTGGAACGCCGTCGCAAAACCGTGGGGCACCGAATGGGTTACGGGTATGAACTCGACGTCGAACGGGCCGATCTTCCGTCGCTCACCGTCGCGCACCGGCACGAGCTCCGTTTTGTCGAGAAGGCCCGACTCTTCGATCCGGTTTCTGGCGAGCCCTAGAGACAGCTCTGAGCCGTATACCGGGAACGACAGATCCCGCAGGAGAAAACTAAGCCCCCCGCAGTGATCCTCGTGCCCGTGGGTGATGATGCAACCCTCGACGCGGTCGGCATTTTCGAGCAGGTAGGTGAAGTCCGGGAGGACAAGGTCGATGCCCGGCATCTCCGAGTCGGGGAACATGAGCCCGCAGTCGAGGATAAGGATCCGCCCGTCCACCTCGACGCAGGCGCAGTTCCTACCGATCTCGCCCAGCCCCCCGAGGAAAACGACTCGAACCGGCGAAGCGGGCGGGGCCGGCGCGTCAGGCATGCAGCTGGTCAAAGACCCGGCGGGCGCGTTCCTCCAGCCCGTCGGGCTCCACTCCCATGGGAAGCCTGCAGTGGCCGACCTTCCTGCCGAGGGTCCTCAACATCGCTTTAGCCGGTACCGGGTTCGGAGCGTCCTCGGTCGACTGGAACTCGTGGGACGGGATCAACCGGGCGTTGACCTCGCGCGCGTGATCCACGTCGCCCTTGAGGAACGCAGAGATCATCTCGGTGACCAACTCGCCCGCCCAATGCGCCTCAACGGAGATCACGCCGACAGCGCCGACGGCTAGCAGTGGGAGTGTGTCGGCGTCGTTGCCGCTGTAGAGCTCGAAGCCTCCGGGCGCATCGGCGGCCAAGGCAGCGCTGGCCGCGGGGTTTGCCGTCGCGTCCTTCACGCCCACGATCACCTCGTCACGGGCGAGCTTGAGGATGGTGTCCTTGCTCGCCTTGCGCCCGGTCCGGACCGGGATGTCGTACAGCAGCACCGGCAGGTCCCCCGCCGAGTCGGCGATGGCGCGAACATGCGCTTCGATACCGGCTTGGGACGGCCGGTTGTAGTACGGCGTCACCGCCAGGATCCCCGCGACACCAGCCTGGCGGGCGAGCTTGGTTAGCTCGGCCGAATGCCTGGTATCCGCTGTGCTCGTCCCGGCGACAACAGGAACCGTCACCGCGGACGTGACCGCCCTCCACAGGTCGGTCTTTTCCGAATCGGAGAGAACCGGGCTCTCGCCTGTTGTACCCGTCAGGACCAGGAAGTCATTTCCGTGCTCGGTCAGCCACTTGGCGAGCGAGACGGCGGCGTCGACGTCGAGGTCACCGCCGGGACCGAACGGGGTAACCATTGCGCAGCCGACTGCGCCGAACCTGCCGGTCATTGGCATGTGCAGAGCCTACCGGGGCGGCGCCGGCGAAACCCGCATAAACAGCCGCTCCCGGGCATCAGGCGATCTGGAAGACCTCGAACTCCTCGCCGGTATCGGTCAGGTTCTCGAACTCGATGACGCCTAGCTCGGTGAACCGCTCCCGCAGCCACGAGTCGCCGTTGTCGAGGAGGCCCAGTTTCTTGCAGTTGGGAACGATCTTCGAAAACAGCATTCGCTGGAAGAGCTGGCGCTCGGGCGACCGGGTCACTACGGACACCGCCTCTTTGACGGGGACTCCCAGCCGCTCCCACACCTCCTGCTGCAAGAAACGGTCCCGCATCCGCACCGCCGCCTCGAACGCGAACTCCTTGCGTTCACGCAGCTCCCCTTCGGAGAGGTTCGAGTAAAGCTCCTGAAGGGACAGCACACCGAACGCAACATGTCGTGCTTCGTCCGACATCACATAACGGAGGAGTTGCTTCAACAAAGGTTCGGTCGTGATGTCGTGCATGAAACCGAACGCGGCGAGGGCAAGGCCTTCGACCATGATCTGCATGCCCAGATAGGTCATGTCCCACCGGCTGTCAGCGATGATGTCGTCGAGCAGCATCCTCAGATGAGCGTTGACCGGGTAGTGGCCGGACAGCTTCTCGTTCAGGTACTTGCCGAAGACCTCGACGTGGCGAGCCTCGTCCATCACCTGAGTTGCCGCGTAGTACTTGGCGTCGATCCACGGGACCGTCTCGACGATGCGCGCGGTGCATAGAAGGGCGCCCTGCTCGCCGTGCAAGAACTGCGAAAGCATCCAGTTCTGGCTCTCGCAACCGAGACGCAGCCACTGCTCGTCCGTCCAGTGCTCGAACGGCGTTCCGGTGACGTCGATGTCCAGGCCCCGGGCGCCCATGAGCTCGCGGTTCGCCATCACCACCGCTTCCTGGTCCACGTCGGTGTCCCAGGGAAGGTCGGTCTCGCCGTTCCACTGCGCCGTCTTCGCCTTCTCGTAGAGGCGTTCGAGCCGGGCACGGGCGCCTTTGTCGTAGTCCCACGTGAACAGCGCTCCGAAGTGCGAGTCGACGCTGTGGTCTGAAGCGCTGGAGTCGTTGTTGCTGATGGCGAGGATCGCTTCCAGGTCGTTGACCCCGGCCCGCCCGATGATCTGCTCGTTGATTCCTGGGCTCTCATTGAGAGTCGTCACGCTGAAACCCCCGCTTCACGCGCTGTCAGATAACGCTGTTAGCTTAACTGGGATAGCCGACCTGTCAAGGAATACGGCCGGGCGTGGGGCAGGGGCCCCCACGCTCCCAGAGGGCGGGGCCAGATGAATGTCGGGCGCCCCGCCCGGGCGGTGTCACAGTCCGAGGAGGGCCTCTAGGCCGACGGTGAGCCCGGGGCGGCCGGCCACGTTCCGGACGGCAAGCAGCACGCCCGGCATAAACGACTGGCGGTCGTAGGAGTCGTGCCGGATGGTCAGGCTCTGTCCCGTGGTTCCGAGTAGGACCTCCTGGTGGGCGACCAGCCCGCGCAACCTCACCGAGTGGATGCGTATGTCCGCTGGCCCGGAGGCTCCCCGGGCCTCTGGAATCGTTTGGATCTTGGTCGGGTCGGCCATCCAGTCGGCCGAGGCGGCGGCCATCCGCTCAGCGGTCAGCACGGCCGTGCCGGAGGGGGCGTCCACCTTGGCCTCGTGGTGGAGTTCGATGATCTCGGCCGTCTCGAACCAGGGTGCCGCGATCTCGGCGAAGCGGATCATCAGCACCGCGCCGATGGCGAAGTTGGGGGCGACGACGCACCCGAGGCTGCCGCCGGCGGGGAAGGCGTGGCGCAGCGCGGCTTGTTCGTCTTCCCCGATCCCCGTCGTTCCGATCACCGTGTGGATCCCGTACGAGGCGCAACGGGTGGCGTTGCCGACCGCAGCTCCCGGGACGGTGAAGTCGACCGCGACGTCGACCTTGTCGCCGGCGAGGCTTTCGAGGTCAGGTGCGATCTGGACGTCGCCAGCGGCCGTGAGCCTCCCCTCGGCTGCCGGGTCGACCGCCGCCACGAGCTCCATGTCAGTGGCGGCGACAACGGCAGCGCAGACCGTCGAGCCCATTCGGCCGCCGGCGCCGATGACAGCTACTCGCATCGGCGGCGACAGTAGTTGCAGCAGCTGATGCTGCCGTACGATCTCAGCATCAGAGTCGGCCCATCGCGCAAAATCCGATTGCTCACCGTCATGGCGGCAGCCGGGCTGCCGGTCGGTGCAGCTGCAGCGTGGATACCGATCCGGTCAGACCTTCCGAACACGACGGCCGCTCTGACCGTCGTGCTCGCTGTGGGGGTGGCAGCGGCGGCGGGAGGGAGGACCGCCGCCGCCGTCGGTGCCCTTGCGGGTACCTTCGCGTTCGACCTGTTCGACACCGCCCCCTACGGGCAATTGCTCATCACACACCTACGCGACGTCGTCACTGCCATTGCTGTTCTCGTGGCGGGCCTGTGTGTGGGCGAGCTAAGCGCCCGGTTGAGCTCTTACCGCCTGATCGCCGACAAGCGTGGTGAGGATTTCGCGGTGTTGAGCGCTGCCGCGGGATTGATCGCTCTTGGCGAGGAGGCCGCGGTCGTCGTCCGTGCTCTTGCCGGGGAGCTGCAGGAGTTGCTGCACCTCGAGGACTGTGAGTTCGAATTCGGGCCTCCGAGCGGAAAGCGGTTGTGTGTCTCGCGCGAGGCTTCCCTCATAGCCCTCGGCCCGAAGGTGACCGCAACGCGGGACATCGATCTTCCGGTCTGGCTCGGAAGCGAAGTGGTGGGTCGATACCGGATGACGGTTTCGGGTGATCCGCCTTCTAGGGACCGCCTCGCCGTCGCTCTCGGCCTGGCAGACCAGGCTGGAGCGGCGTTGGCCGGGTCCCAACCAGATCCGTCGCCGGGAGGGCCGACCCGGCGCCGGCGGATGCACCTAGTCCGTTAGGCGCTGGCCTCGGACGAGCTTTCGGGCACCGAGAGCAACTCGTAGTAAGGGTTGATCATGGCGAGGTGGCCCCGCCGCTCTCCGACCATTCCTTCGAGAAGCAGCTCGGTACCTATCCGAACCCCGGGTATCTCCCTCCGCCCGAGGAACACGACAAGGAGCTCCGCACCGCTGCCGTCTACGACGGTGCACTCCAGAGCGGGGACACCGGACCAGGGTTGTATGCGGACCGCTCTGATGCGACCTACGACTTTGGCCGATTTTCGGAAGCTCAAATCCGAGATCGGTACAGCGCCCGGAATCGCTGTGGCGGAGACCTTCCCAGACGACGCCGGCGGTTTCTGGTCGGGGTCCAAACGGAGGTCCCTAGCGGTGAGCTCGCGTTGGGTCTGCGAGATATCTGCGACGTTGAACGGAACCAAGGTGGCGTTGACGTGGGGTATTCGGCCAAGCGACTCGACGAGACGGTCGGCGTTCCGGCCGTGCAGAAGAAGACCGAGCCCTCGCCGGTAGGTTCGGATGGGGATCAACACGCTGACTTCGGTCTGCCCGTCGCCCGCCGCTTTCGCCGCCATTTCGAGCGCCGCGCGTCCTAGCCGTCGATCGGCGACCTCCACGACGTCCAACGGCAGTGACGACAACCCGAGATCCCGCCACCTCCGCATGACCGCATCAGCACGCTTGTCGTCGACGTTGAAGTGCACGGCGTAGAGATCGTCCGGGTTGAGATTTCGTGCGTACTGGATGGCCCTGGCAGTCGCCAGATCGATTCGGTCGACCAGCACAATCACAACATGGCGCCGAAGGACCGGTGCCTCGCATGCCTGAAGGGCAGCTCCTTCGCCGAGGACGGTGTCCTCGGCGCGGTATTGAGCGTTCGTCTTCATCAGTCCGTAGACCAAGATTGGAAGCACTACGACCACGACCCACGCGCCGCTGGTGAACTCGGTGATCGCGAAGATCAGCACCACGAGCAGGCACACCACGGCAGCGGTCAGGTTGACCGCTACACCGCGTCGCCATCCCTGCTCGCGATGGGTGAGGTGATGCTTGGTCATGCCGGCGCCGGCCATCGTGAATCCGGTGAACACCCCGATCGCGTACATGGGAATCAACGAGGCGACTCGCGCTTGCGTCGCGACCAGCAGGGCGATCGACGCAACTGCGAGGACGATGATCCCGTTCGAGAAGACCAGGCGGTGTCCTCTGACCGTCAATGGCCGCGGCAGAAAGGAATCCTCGGCGACGAAACTCACGAGGAACGGAAAGCCTGTGAAGCTGGTATTTGCAGCCAGAATCAGTATCGCCGCGGTCGCAGCCTGAAGGCATCCGTACAGAAGCGAGCCGACGGCGCTGGGCCCGTATACGAGCTTGCCGATCTCCGAAATGACCGTAGGGGTGCCCGAGCCGAAGGGCCGGGCATGTCCGAGTGCCGCCAGTATCGACACACCAAGGAACATCGAGCCAAGGATCGAGCTCATGATGGCGAGCGTTGTCCTTGCGTTCCGAGGCTGCGGATCGCGAAACACGCTCACCCCGTTCGAGATCGCTTCAGTGCCAGTCATCGCCGAGCCCCCGTTGGCGAAGGCCTTCGCCGCGTAGAACAAGGAAACTCCGAGCAGCAACCCTCCACCCTCCTGACCAAGCGGGATCTGTCCGCGGTGCACCGGCACGTGACCCAGGTCTCCGGCAGCCGCCTTGACGAGGCCGCTCACGATCAGCACGCCCATGTTCGCGATGAAGAAGTAAGTCGGTATCGCAAAGAGACGACCGGCTTCCCGCAGCCCCCGGAGGTTGCCGTACGCGATGGCAACCACGAAGGCGATTGACAACCCGAGTATGGCGTGCCGGAGAGGAGGCACGGCCGAGACAATCGCGTCCGTTCCCGCCGCCGCCGAAACGGCCACCGTGATGGTGTAGCTGATGAGCAGGGCAGCCCCTGCGATCTGAGCCACGTTCGGGCCGAAGTTGTCTCGGCTGACGACGTAGGAACCGCCGGCCTTTGGGTACGCCCGCACGACGTCCCGGTAGCAGATCGTCACGACCGCGAGCACCGCGAGAATGATCAACGTCACAGGCGTCACCAAGGCGAACGCCGCCAAGCCGCCGACGGGAATCAGGATCCGAAGGATCTCCTCGGTGGCGTACGCCGAGGAGGACATGACGTCGGAGGAAAGCACCGCGAGGGCCGTCGGTTTGCCGAGGCGTTCCTCTTTAAGGCGCTCGCTGATCAGCGGCGGGCCTAGCAGGCGCTTTTTCAGCCGGTACGCGGTGGACTCTCGGGGGACGGAAACGTCCGACAGCCCGACCTTGGGGTTGGTCCATCCCGGGAGGGGCTTCCCGTCCCCCTCCGGGGTGACGCGGACGTTGCCGTCCGCGGCGGGTGGTATTTCAGTGGCAGATCCGTCGTTGATCGCTGATCCCTCCCGAGCTAACCAGCAGCTTGCACCCTAATCAGTCCGCGGAGCTCGGATACGGCTGCTCCGCTCCCAGGCGGTCGGATCGGCTTACGCGGCCGCCAAGTCGTCGGCGTCGAATGGTCCCACGCACGCCACCGTGGTCGGGCGGGACATCCAGCGCCGGGCCGTCTCGTTGACCTGATCGAGGGTGAGGTTGGCGAGCCTCTGCTCGACTTCTTCGACGGCGAGCACCTTGCGGTGAACCAGCTGGCTGTGCCCGATGCGGCTCATCCGCGCGCCGGAGTCCTCAAGCCCGAGGGCCATCGAGCCCCTGATGTGGCTGCGGGCGCTGTCGAGTTCGGCCTTGGTGATCCCCTCCTCGGCGACGCGCTGGATCTCGTCGAGGATGAGGTCGCGAACCTCGGCCGCTTTGTCCGGGGAGGTTCCCGCGTAGACCGCGAGGGCGCCGGCTCCCTGGAACCCGAGCCGGTACGCGTACACGGAGTACGCCAGCCCACGCTCCTCGCGGATCGACTGGAACAACCGGCTCGACATGCCGCCTCCGAGCACGTGCTCGACGATGCTCATCGCGTGGCGTTCGTCATCGTCCCGGTCCGGTGCAGGTACGGCGACGGCGAGATGGGCTTGCTCGGTCCTGCGGCGCAGAACTTCGACCCGCGACGCCGGGGTCGCCGGCGCGATGCGGCCCGGTGCCGAGCCTCCGGCACGTCCGGCGAGCCGTGATCCGAGCCGCTCGACGATCTCGTCGTGATCGAGCTGCCCGGCGGCCGCGACGACAATGTTGCCGGGCAGGTAGTGCTCCCGGTGAAAGGCCGCGATGTGGTCGCGGTTCATTCGCGAGATGGTTTCGGCCTCGCCAAGCACCTTGCGCCCCAACGGATGGCCAGGAAACAGAGCGGCCGCCAGCACGTCGTGAACGAGATCCGCCGGTTCGTCCGAGTGCATAAGGATCTCCTCGAGTATCACCTGCCGCTCCGATTCGATCTCGTCGAGCCTGAACGCCGGCGACCACATGATGTCCGACAGGATGTCCACCCCCATGCCCGCGTCCTCGCCGAGCAGGCGGACGTAGAAGGTCGTGTACTCCTTCGTGGTGAAGGCGTTCATGTCGCCGCCCACCGAGTCGATCGACTCGGCGATGCTCAGGGCGCTGAGTTCGTCGGTTCCCTTGAAGAGAAGGTGCTCGAGAAAATGGGACGCCCCTGACTCGTTCGGGTTCTCGTCAACCGAACCGGTGCCCACCCAGAAACCGATGCTTGCCGAGCGCACGCCCGGCATCTGCTCGGTCACCACCGTGAGCCCTTCGGGCAGGACGGTGGTGCGGAAGTTCACGGGCGGCGCCGGCGCGGGTTGCGGCGTGGGCCGCGATCCCCAGAACTGCGGTCGCGGCTTCCGACCATCTCGCCCGGACCGAGGTCGCCGAACGTCTCCTGGGCTTCGGCCTCCCAGGTGTCCTCGAATGAAACCTCGCCGGCATCACCCGACGACCCGCCCTCGCGACCAGACCCGCGTGAAGACGAACCACCGGAGTTACCGCCGTGCGACGTTTCTGCCGGCGGGCTGCTTGCGAGCGACAACGACACCTTCCCCTGCGGGTCGATGTCGTCCACCCGGACCTCGACCTCGTCGCCGAGGTCGAGGACATCCTCGACCTTGTCGATCCGGCGGCCCTGACCGAGCTTGGAGATGTGCACCAGTCCGTCGCGCCCGGGAAGGATGTTCACGAACGCACCGAACTTGGTGACGTTCACGACCCGCCCGCTGTAGACGGCGCCGACCTCGGCCTTCGGCGGGTCCAGGATCATCTCGATCCGCCGGCGGGCTTCGGCGACGGCACCGCCGTCCTTCGCCCCGATGGTGACCGTGCCGATCACTCCGTCGTCGTCGACCGCGATCTCGGTGCCCGTCTCCTGCTGCAACGCGTTGATCACCTTGCCCTTGGGCCCGATGACCTCGCCGATCTTGTCGAGCGGGATCTCGAAGCTGACGATCTTCGGCGCGGTGTCGCGAACCTCGAGACGCGGTTCCCCGATCGCTTGGTGCATTACGTCGAGGATCTTCAGGCGAGCCTCGCGCGCCTGACGCAGGGCTGAAGCCAGGACGGATGCGGGAAGGCCATCGATCTTGGTGTCCAGCTGGAGCGCGGTGACAAAGTCAGCCGTGCCGGCGACTTTGAAGTCCATGTCGCCGAACGCGTCTTCGGCGCCGAGGATGTCCGTGAGCGTGACGTACTGGTCGTCGACCTTCACCAGGCCCATGGCGATGCCGCCGACCGGCTCCTTGATCGGAACGCCGGCATCCATCAGCGACAGGCTCGACGCGCATACCGACGCCATCGACGTCGACCCATTGGACGACAAGACCTCGCTTACCAGCCGTAGCGTGTAGGGGAATTCCTCCGCAGGTGGAACCACGGGGAGAAGAGCACGCTCAGCGAGGAGACCGTGCCCGATCTCGCGGCGCTTGGGGCTTCCGACCCTGCCGGTCTCTCCGTTCGCGTAGGGCGGCATGTTGTAGTGGTGCATGTAGCGCTTCTTGTCGTCGACGCCGATGGTGTCGAGAAGCTGGTCCATCTTCGGCATACCCAGCGTGGTGATGTTGAGCACCTGGGTCTCACCCCGCTGGAACAGCCCTGATCCGTGGGCGGTCGGAACGATGCCCACCGCCGCCGAAAGCGGGCGGATGTCCGTCGGGCCTCTGCCGTCGATCCGCACGCCGCTCGTCGCGATGCGCTGCCGTACGAGCTTCTTCGTGAGCGAACGCACCGCGGCCTTGATCTCCCGCTCGCGGCCCTCGAACTCGCCGGCCAGCTCGGCCAGGATCGAGTTGGCGACCTCCTCGGTCGCGGCCTCGCGCTCCGCTTTTGCAGTGATCGTGGTGACCTTGTCGACCCGATCGGTTCCAACCTCCGCCACCCGCGCGGCCACGTCATCGCCGTAGTCGACCTGGGGCTCGTAGGGAAGGGGGGGTCGGGACCCCGCCTCGGAGACGAGCCGGCGCTGAAGCTCGATGCTCTCCCGAATCCAGGTCTTGGACTGCTCGAGACCGTCGGCGATGACCTCCTCGGTCACCTTCGGGGATCCGGACTGGTAAAGACCCCACGCTGCTTCCGTCCCACCGGCCTCGACCATCATGATCGCGATGTCCCCGCCGCTCGTCTCCCGGCCGGCGACGACCAGTTCGAACGCGGAGGCGTCACCCTCGTGGTACGTCGGGTGGGCGACCCACTTGCCTTCGCCGTTGAAAGCGATGCGCACCGCGCCGATCGGTCCTTCGAACGGTATGCCGGAGAGCATCAGGGCGGCGCTCGCGGCGTTGATCGCCAGTACGTCGTGGGGGTTCTCGAGGTCGGCGCCGAGCACGGTCACCACGACCTGGGTCTCGTTCCGGTACCCGTCGGCGAAGCTGGGCCGGAGCGGCCGATCGATCAGGCGGGCGGTCAGGATCGCAGTGTCCGCCGGCCGGCCCTCCCTCCGGAAGAACGAGCCGGGGATCTTCCCGGCCGCGTACATGCGCTCCTCGACGTCGACGGTCAGCGGGAAGAAGTCGATTCCCTCCCTGACCCCTGAAGCCGCGTTCGCGGTCGCCAGAACCAGGGTGTCGCCGATGCGGCCGACGACCGCTCCTTGCGACTGCTGCGCAAGAAGCCCGGTCTCGAAAGTGAGGACCTTGCCGGTCCCGCTTAGCGGGGCAGAGACCCTCGTTGAAGGCTGGGTAGTGGCGGCCATGTGGCACGCTCCTTTCTGCTGCCCCATCCGGGGCGGTTGGAGCGGCGGTCGGGCCAGTTCCCAGTCGAAAGCCTCCCGGAAGTGTTGGGGACACGGGAGGTTCTCGACTGGCAGCTGACCTTCTGTTGCCGCTCGTATCTCATCATGTGGTTATCGATGTGGTTATCGGACAGCTCGGCTGTTGGTCGGGCCCAAAGCCAGTACGGCTTGTCGGGTCATCGGGCTATCGGCGAAGGCCGAGCCGGGCGATCAGTTCGCGGTAACGCTCGACGTCGTTGTCGCGCACGTAGTCGAGTAGCCGGCGCCGCCGTCCGATGAGCTTCATCAGGCCGCGCCGGGTGTGGTGGTCGCCCTTGTGGATCTTAAGGTGCTCGGTCAAATGTGCGATTCGCTCGCTGAGGATGGCGACCTGAACTTCCGGCGAGCCGGTGTCGGTCTCGTGGGTACGGTAGGTCGCGATCGTTGCGGCTTTGTCTGGCATGAAAGCAGGTATTCCTCGGGATTGGTTTTGACGAATGCCTCGTCGGCATGACGGCACATCGGGTCGTGACCGGTCGCCCAGCTCCTGGGAACCGACGACCGGGCGCGCCCGGCTCCGCCGGTCACAAAGGCGATGTTAGCAGCTGGGGTGATCTGTGACCGATGAGAGCGATGCCCCGGAACAGGGCCGCGGCGACGCCTTGCGCGTCACGCCGGGCGTCGAAATCCGGCTCGAAGAACTCGACTGGCGGTTCTCCCCCGCCGGCGGTCCCGGTGGCCAGCACGCCAACACGTCCAACACCAGAGCGGAGGTCACCTTCGACATCGCCGCCTCGACCAGCCTTCGGGGCTGGGCCCGGCAGCGTCTCCTCGACCGGCTGGGACCGACGGTCACCGCGTCCGCCGGCGAGCGCCGCTCCCAGGCGCAGAACCGCCAGCTCGCTCTCGACCGGCTGCGCGCTCGCCTCGCCGCCGGGCTGAAGGTCGAGCGGACCCGGCGCCCGACCCGACCGACCGAGGCCTCGCAGAGGCGCCGGCTCGAGGAAAAGCGCCGGCGGGGCGATCTCAAGCGGCAGCGGCAGCGCCAGCGGCAGCGGGGCAGCTCCGACGATCCGTGAGCGGCGCCGGCTTACACCCCGAGCAGCGTGCGGCACTCCTCGACGTCCCGCCCCATCTGCTCCACGAGGGCCTCGACGGTCTCGAAACGCGCCTGGCCCCTGATCCGGTCGGCGAACTCGACCCGTGCCTCCTCGCCGTACAGATCGCCGTCGAAGTCGAGCACGTGAGCTTCGAGCAGCGAGCTGTCCTCGCGCTCGTAGAACGTCGGCCTTCTACCCAGCGACAGCGCCGCCGGCAGCCGGGCGCCACCGGGGCGGATGTACCAGCCTGCGTAGACGCCGTCCGCCGGCACCATGATCGTGGAAGGCACGGCGAGGTTCGCGGTCGGGAAACCGAGGAGCCGTCCCCTCTCGTCACCGTGGACCACCACACCACGAACCTGATGAAGCCTTCCCAGCAGCAGCGATGCCTCTTTGACGGCGCCGTCGGCCAGAAGGGACCTGATACGAGTCGATGAGATCGGCTGCGCGCCCGGGCCTTCACTGAAAAGGGTGACGCCTGTGACGTCGAAGCCGAGCTCCGCCCCCATCTCCTGCAGAAGCGGGACGTTGCCTCGCCGCTTGTAACCGAAGTGAAAATCGTGCCCGACCACGACGGCCCGAGTCGACAGGCAGCCGACGAGCACCTCGCGCACGAAGTCCGTCGCCGATTCCTCCGCGCGCTCCTCGTCGAAGCGGACGATAAGCACGTAGTCGACCCCGGTCTCCCCCAGCAGCTCGATTTTCTGGTCGAGGTCGGTCAGCAGTTTCGGGGCGGACTCAGGCCGGACGATCGAAGCCGGATGCTGGTCGAAGGTCACCACTGCGGACGCGACTCCGAGATCGGCCGCCTCGCGGCGCACCCTTTCGATCACCTGCCGGTGCGCTAGATGAACCCCGTCGTACGCGCCGATCGTCACCGCACACGGACGCGCGGAGACGCACTCGCCGGGATGGTGGAGGACCTCCATTGCCGCCGAGGTTACCGAGAGATGGTCACAACAACGGCGGGCTTCGCGGTCCCGCCCCGGTGCGGTTGGTACACGGCAAGCAGGTCGCCGTCGGGTCCGATTACCGACCACGGCCCCACCGAGTCACCGTCGATCCCGAGGACCGCGCGGTCCAGGACCCGGCCGTTGGCCACTTGGGCGGCGACCTCGGTGTCGACCTTCACCGGGGTAAGCCACGGGACGGATTCCGCAAGGGGGCGCACCGAAGGGACGTCCAGCGCGTCGAGCGGCACCGCGTCGTCGGCCGACCAGGGCCCGACCGCGATTCGCCGCAAGGCCCGTAGGTGAGCCCCGCCGCCCAGCGCCGCGCCGAGATCGGCCGCAAGCACGCGGATGTAGGTACCGGACGAGCAGTCCACGCTGACGTCGAACACGGGGTCCGGCGCAACCTGCCGATCGATGTTGAAGCGGAACACCGTCACCGGCCGGGGTGCGCGCTCGACCTCGACCCCTGACCGGGCCAGCTGATGGAGCCTCCGGCCGCCGACTTTCAACGCGGAAACCATCGGCGGCACCTGCTGGATCTCGCCCGTGAGCGCAAGCCCGGCTGCTCTCGCCTGCTCGATCGTCACTCCCGCCATATCCCACCGACCGACGACTTCGCCGGACGCATCGAGCGTGGAGGTCGCCGTCCCCAGGACGACCTCGGCCGTATACGACTTGGCGAGCCCGCTCATGAACTGCATCAACCTCGTCGCCCGCCCGAGCCCGACCAAGAGGACCCCTGTCGCGTCGGGATCGAGGGTGCCGGCGTGGCCCACCTTCCGCTGGCCGAAGATCCGGCGGCAGCGACTCACGACGTCATGGCTGGTCATGCCCGCCGGCTTGTCGACCACCGCGAGGCCGTCTACCAAGACTCCTCCGGGCGTTGACCCTCACCGGTCTCCCCCGACTTGCCCTCCTCGGTGTGAATCGTTCGAAGGATGTCCTCGACCCGCTGCCCCGCCTGGACGGCCGGGTCGGCGGCGAACCGCAGCTGGGGCGTCCGTTTCAGGCGAACCTGAGATGAGATCGCCCCCTGCAACCGAACCCGCGACTCCGACAGTGCGGTCGCGGTTTCGTCGTCCAGGGAGGAAAAAAACACGACCGCGTGCCGCAGATCGGGTTCGCACTCGACTGCCGTGATGGTCAGCAACCCGAGCCTCTCGTCGAGATCCTCCATTCGTTCGAGCGCGTCAGCCAGCACCTCGCGCAGAATCTCGTTCACCCTGGCCGTGCGCGGAAACTGACGTGCAGCGTGCGCGGAAGCCCGCCTGCTTCGTCCCGTCACGAGTCCTCGTCGCTCATCCAGCCGCGACTCGCCGACGTGACTTCCACTTCGGGGAACGACCAAACGAACCTCTCCACCGAGTCCAGCACCTCACGCGCGTGGCTCGCCGAACCTGAGACTGCAGCCATACCCACGATCGCGTGATGCCAGGCGTCCTGCCGCCCGACCTCGGCGGCGGCAACAGCGAAGCGCCGGCGGGCACCGTCGAGGATGGGGCGAAGGGCTGCCCTTTTTTCCTTGAGAGAGTGCGCCGCGGGGAGGCGCAACTCCATGGTCAGCGAGGCGACATGCAAGGCCGGCCCCTTTTAGGTGCGGGGGATCTCCCGCTCCTCGTAGGTCTCGATGACATCGCCCTGGCGGAGGTCCTGGTTGTTCGACAAGCCTATGCCGCACTCGAATCCCTCGTGGACCTCGCGCACGTCGTCCTTGAAGCGCTTTAGAGACGTGATCGCGCCCTTCCAGATGATGACTCCGTCGCGCAGGAAGCGGACCTTCGAGCCGCGGGTGATGACGCCGTGTCGGACGTAGCAACCGGCGATCGCTCCGACGCGGGGGACGCGGAAGATCTCGCGGACCTCTGCCTCGCCGGTGATGACCTCCTCGAACTCGGGAGCCAGCATGCCGACCATGGCGCTCTCGATGTCCTCGATCAGCTTGTAGATGATCTCGTAGGTCCGGATCTCCACGTCGTGAGTCTCGGCAAGTTCGCGTGCGCCACGATCAGGTCGCACGTTGAAGCCGATGATGGTCGCGTTCGAGGCCTCGGCGAGGCTGACGTCGTTCTCGGTGATTCCACCAACCGCGCGATGGATGAACGACAACTTGACCTCGTCGCGCTCGAGCTTGCGCAGGCTTTCGGTCACCGCTTCGAGCGATCCCTGAGTGTCGGCCTTGAGGACCAGGTTGAGCGTGGCGGTCTCCCCGCGCTGGATCTGCTCGAAGATGTCCTCGAGCTTTGCCCCGGTGCCTGTCGCCGACGACGTGCGGCGCTGGTCGACCGCGCGGTAGCGCTGCTCGCGCTGCTCGGCGATGTCGCGCGCAGTCTTGGCCTTGTCGGTGACACGGAACTCGTCGCCGGCGGATGGAACGATGTCGAAACCGAGGATCTGAACGGGGGTTGAGGGGCTCGCCTCTTTGACGTTGTCTCCGTTGTCGTCGAGGAGAGCCTTGACGCGGCCCCACGAGGCCCCCGCGACCACCGAGTCCGAAACTCGCAGGGTGCCGGACTGAACGATGACAGTCGCTACCGGGCCCTTGCCGGCGTCGAGGTTCGCCTCGAGCACGATCCCGCGGGCACGACCCTCCGGATTGGCCTGAAGCTCCTCCAGCTCCGCGACAAGCAGAACCTGTTCGAGCAGCTCCTCGATCCCGAGGTTCTGGAGCGCCGAGATCTCGACCATGATCGTGTCGCCACCCCAGGCTTCGGGAACCAGGCCCTGCTCCGAGAGCTGCTGCATGACGCGGTTGGGATCCGCTTCAGCGCGGTCGATCTTGTTGATGGCGACGATGATCGGGACGTCGGCGGCCTTGGCGTGGTTGATTGCCTCGACCGTCTGGGGCATCACGCCGTCGTCGGCGGCGGCGACGAGGATCACGATGTCGGTGACCTCTGCGCCGCGCGCACGCATTGCGGTGAAGGCCTCGTGGCCAGGGGTGTCGATGAACGTGATGAGCTGGCCGTTGTAGGTGACCTGATACGCGCCGATGTGCTGGGTGATCCCGCCGGCCTCGCCGGCGACGACGTTCGTCTCCCGGATCCGGTCGAGCAACAGTGTCTTGCCGTGGTCGACGTGACCCATGACGGTCACGACCGGCGGCCGCGGCCGGAGGTCCTCGTCGTCCTCCTCCTCGTCGTCGAAGTACTTGGCCTGAAGCTCGGCTTCTTTTTCCTCGCCGGGATCGACGAGGCGGATGTCCGCGCCCAGCTCGGCGGCGAACAGCTCGATCATGTCGTCGGAGAGTGACTGCGTGGTCGTGACCATCTCGCCCTGCTGGAACAGGAACCGCACCACGTCGGCGCCGGACCGGTTCAGCTTCGGCCCTAGCTCCTGGGCGGTCGACCCGCGCTCGACGATGATCTCGCCTTCGGGAACGGGCGCGTTCGAAGGCGTGTAGTGGGTTAGCTCTTGAGCTTCCAGCTCCTCGATGTTCCGCCGGCGCCTGCGGGTCGGACGGCGCCCACCCGGCCGCCCTCCACCCCGGTTGCCGAAAGCGCCACCTCGCGCAGGTGCTCCAGCCCCTGCGCCGGGAGCTCCGCCTCCGCCACCACCGGGACCTCCGCGGAAACCACCACCGCCGCCAGCGCCACCGGGACCTCCCCGGAAGCCGCCACCTGCGCCGCCGGGTGCCGGGCGCGGTCCGCTGCGGAAACCACCGCCGGCGCCACCGGGACGGCCTCCGCCGGATCCGCCCGTTCGGGCAGGACCGCCTCCACCCGCTGGGCCGGCGCCGGCACCGGGCGCGCGAGGACCACGCCCCGGAGGGGGCGGAATCGGCTTGCCGGAAGCCGACATCGGCGGCCGCCGCGACCCGGGCGGCGGCGGGATCGGCTTGCCGGATGATGAAAGCATGGGGCCGTCGGGCTGGGCGGCGCCACGTCCCGAGCCAGTCCCCTGTCCAGGGCCTGCTTGACCGGTCCCGTCTGCGCCCGGAGGCGCCTGCCCAGGGCCGCCCTGACCGGGACTCGCTGCGGGGGCACGCACCCCTGGACCCTGAGGGCCGCCGGTCTGGCGGCCTGCCGGACCGGGGCCTGTACGGGCGGCAGGACCCGCGCCGGTCTGACGCGCCGCGGGAGCCGAGGCGGGCTGCCTTGCCTGGCCGGGGCCGCCGGGCTGTCGGGGAGCAGCGGGAGCGGGTGCTGGCGCGGGCGCGCTTGCCGCCGGGGCCTGCGGGCGGGGCTGTGGTGCCGGGGCCTGCGGGCGGGGCTGTGGTGCCGGGGCCTGGGGCCGAGGCTGTTGTCCCGCGGTCCTTGCTGCCGGCGCTTGCGGCTGGCCTGAGGGTCCTACCGGGGTCGTAGCCGGAGACGCCGCGGGAGCATGCGGTTGAGAGGTGGGGGGCGCAGGGCGGGCCCTCGGGGTGTCAGCGGTGCGGGCTGCGGGGGCCTCTGTGCCTCGGGCCGCAGGGGAGTCTGTGCCTCGGGCCGCGGGGGCCTCCGCCGAGGGCGCTTGTGCGACCCTCGCCGGCTCCGCGGTCCGGGTAGAAGCACCCGATGCCCTCGACCCGGCCGGTACTGGCTCGGCCTCTGGGGCAGCCGCCTTCTTGGCTTCGTCGGCCTTCTTGGCCCCGTCAGCCTTCTTCTCCCCGTCCCCGTCGGGTTGCACGGGGCGGCGCAATCCCTCTTGATCCGCCTTACGGCGGACGCGGTCGGCCTGCTGCTCCTCGATGCTCGAGGAGTGGCTCTTTACTCCGATCCCAAGCTGCACGCAGAGATCGAGAGCTTCTTTGTTAGTGAGGCCGAGCTCACGTCCTAGCTCGTAAACCCGGATCTTCTTCGGCAAGTTCCTGCGTCAATCCCTTCTGGTGTTCTGGCTCGTCTTCTCGTTCTGGTGTCCGCTTCGCTGACCGGTTCGGGCAGCACCCTCCATGTTCGCACGTTCTTGCGGCGTCACCCGCAGCGCTTCCCACGACCCGGCGGTGACCGGTCCCCTAAACGCCCTGCTAAAGGCGTTGCGCCGGACCGCGGCGCCGAGGCAAGAAATAGCGATGCCGCCCGTTGCGGGGTCCCGGCACAACCAGGCTCCGCGCCCGGGAACATCCCGATCGGCCACGAGCGACCCGTCGGGGCGGCGGGCCACCCTCACCAGCGTACCGGCGAAACCCTTCCTTCTGCAGCCGACGCAGGTCCTTTCAGGACCCTCAGGCTGCGGCTCGGCCGATCCGGAAGACTCCGGCCTGGTCTGCTCGAGATCCCCGGCTCGGCCGGCGGCTACCGGTCGCCCTCCTCGCCGGCGGCGGTATCTCCGCCAGAAGGGACCGTCTCTGCCGGAGCCCCTGCTGGGGTCTCTGCAGGAGTCTCTGAGGGGGTCTCTGCCGGGGTCTCTGCAGGAGTCTCTGCCGGAGCGACGTCACTGGCCGGTCCTGCGGAGTTGTCGACGACCTCCCCGTCAGTGGCTTGCTCGGCGAGGAGCTGACCGTCTTCCTCGTCGAGAAGGACTTCCTCGTTCGACTGCGACCATTCCTCGGCGGAGACCGCTTCCCCACCTTCGGCGGGCTGCCAGACCATCTCGCCGGCCTCGTTGGTCACCCACTCGCCTTCGGCCCACTCCTGGTTGGCGTAGGCCTCCTCCTCTGCGATCTGGGTCTCACTCTTGATGTCAATCCGCCAGCCGGTGAGACGGGCGGCCAGACGGGCGTTCTGGCCCTCCTTACCGATCGCCAGCGACAATTGAAAGTCGTGCACCACGACAGTCGCGGTGCCGCTCAGCTCGTCCAGGTGGACTTCTTTCACCTTCGCCGGCTGTAGGGCACGCATTACGAACTCGCGCGGGTCGTCGGAGAACGGGACGATGTCGACCTTCTCGCCGCGCAGCTCGTTCGTGACCATCCGTACCCGCGCGCCACGAGCGCCCACGCAAGCCCCGACCGGATCGACGTTCGGGTCGTTCGACCAGACCGCGATCTTGGTTCTGTGACCCGGCTCGCGCGCCGCCGCCTTGATCTCGACGACGCCGCTCGAGATCTCGGGTACTTCGAGCTCGAACAGGCGCTTGATCAGCCCCGGGTGGGTCCGGCTGACCACGATCTGCGGGCCCTTAGTGGTCTTGCGCACCTCGACGATGTAGGCCTTCAGCCTGGCGCCGTGCTCGTAGCGTTCGTAAGGGACCTGCTCCGCCTGGGGCAGGAGTGCCTCGACCTTGCCCAGGTCGAGCAGCGTGTACCTGTTGTCGCTTTGCTGGATGATCCCGGTGACGATGTCGCCCTCGCGGCCGGCGTACTCCTCGTACTTGAGGTCGCGCTCGGCTTCGCGGATCCGCTGGGTCATGACCTGCTTGGCGGTCTGCGCGGCTATACGCCCGAAGTCCTTCGGCGTGTCGTCCCACTCCCGGATGACGTAGCCGTCCTCGTCCAGCTCCTGGCCGTACACGCGGATGTCACCCGTCTCCGGATCGATCGTGACAACAGCCTCCTCCGCCGCGTTCGGCAGCCGCTTGTACGCGGCGACGAGCGCGCCGCTCAAGGCGTCGAGAAGGGTGTCGGTGCTGATGCCCTTGTCCTTGGCGATCTGCTGGAGAGCGTCGAGGAAAGCGAAAGTGTCTTTCATGATCCTGCGTCCTTCGCATCTAGGGCAGCGGGCGCGGCGGACGCTTTGGCGACAGAAGCACCGGTGCCGGTCCGGGCACCACGGCGTCTCGCAGCGGGCGCTGGAGTGGGTCCCCACACCAGGACGGTGCGGGCACGTTCAATCTGGTCGTGTCGGATCCGAAGCACGGAAACGTCGGGGCGGTCCGACGGTTCGATCTCGATCGCGGCCTCGTCTGCGGCGACCAGTCGACCGCGGTGGCGGCGTCCGCCTTCGACCGGTTCGGTGGTCTTGACGTTGATCTCCGAGCCGACGTAGCGGCGGTAGTGGTCGAGATCGCGGAGAGTCCGCTCGACGCCGGGGCTCGACACTTCGAGCTGGTAGCTGCCCGCGGGGGTCAGTTCCGGGTGCTCGTCCAGAAGCGGCGAGATGATGCGGTTGGCCTCCGAGAGGGTGTCGAGGTCGATTCCACCGGGGGCGTCGACGAGCACGCGCACCAGACCGCGGCTTGACTCGACGTCCCAGAGCTCCAGTCCGGCCGACCCGAGGGCAGGCTCGACAATGGTTCGGATAGCTTCAGCCGATCCCACCCCTGGTCACCTCCTCTGTCATCTCGTACCGTCTCAAAATCCCACATACGCAAACAAAAGCGTGGGCACCCTGCCCACGCAGGTGCGGCCCACGCCAGCAACCGCCTGGGTAGGCGGTTCACCTCATTATAGCTGTGACATGTGCGCGTCCGGGCCCCCGAACCCCACCTCGTCCACAGGGTGGGGACCTGTCAGTAGGCCCGGGTCAGTAGGCCCGGGTCAGTAGGCCCGGGCGACCACCGCCTGGAGCCCCGGCTCGTCGTCGGTCGAAGCAAGCGAACCGTCCTCGCGCCGCAGACAACGCACGCTGACCCCCTCCCCGGCCAGCTTTATCTCTCCTTCGGTCCCGACGGCATCCCAGGAGATCACACCAAACCCGTCCGACGAAGCCGATACCGCCTCCTCGAGAGATTCGACGCGGTTGGTCCTGGACTCCCGGCGCGCCTCCGCCTCCGAAAACAACACCCTCTGCGCCTCCCCCAGCACCGCTCCCACTTCCACGGCGACGCCGGCGAGCCCGACGGGGTTCTTCTCCTGCCTGTCTCTCCGGACGAGAGTCACCCGACCTTCGGCCAGGTCACGCGGACCGACCTCCACCCGTACCGGAACGCCCTTCAGCTCCCACTCGACCGAACGCCTTCCGAACGACGTCTCGACCCGGTCGTCCAGCCGAACCCGGACACCCGAGCTTCGAAGATCGCCCACGATTGCCTCGGCGGCTCTTCGCACACCCTCGTCATCGCGCACAACCACCACGACCACCTGCACCGGAGCCAGCGCCGGAGGCAGCCTGAGCCCGGCGTCGTCGCCGTGGCACATGATCAGAGCGCCCACCAGCCGCGTCGAGACCCCCCAGGAGGTCTGCCACGCATACTCGAGCGAACCGCTTTCCGAGGAGAATTGGATCCCGAACGCCTTGGCGAAGTTCTGGCCCAGCTCGTGGCTCGTGCCCATCTGAAGAGCCTTGCCGTCGCCCATCATCCCCTCGCAGGTCCACGTCCGGATCGCGCCGGCGAATCGCTCCCGCGCGGTCTTGTGGCCGGTCAGCACCGGCACCGCGAGGACCTCCTCCATGGTCGATACATAAACGTCGCGAAGAATCCGGAGCGCGTATGCCCGCGCCTCCTCCTCGCTGACGTGCGCGGTGTGGCCCTCCTGCCAGAGGAACTCACTCGTGCGCAGGAACAGCCTGGGGCGGAGCTCCCAACGGACGACGTTCGCCCACTGGTTGATCAGCAGGGGCAGGTCCCGGTAGCTCTGGACCCACTTGGCGAAGAAGCTGTTGATGACCGTCTCGCTCGTGGGCCTCACGACGACCGGCTCTTCCAGCTTCCGGCCCCCGCCGTAGGTCACCACGGCGAGCTCGGGGCTGAACCCCTCGACATGCTCGGCCTCGCGCTTCAAGTACGACTCCGGGATGAACAACGGGAAGTAGGCGTTCTCGGCACCGGCAGCCTTGATCCGGTCGTCGAGCTCGGCCTGCATCCGCTCCCAGATCGCGTAGCCCCAGGGGCGGATGACCATGGTGCCGCGGACAGGGCCGTTGTCAGCGAGCTCGGCTTGGGTGATGACGTCCTGGTACCAGCGGGGAAAGTCCTTGTCCCTGGGGGTCAGCGGCGATGCCATGAGGATTAGAAGCTACGGGAAAAAGACCGCCCGGCTCAGAAGCCGGTCACGGTGAACGGAGCCGGGTCGGCCGCGAACAGCCGATCGGCGACTCCGAGGCTGCCGGCGGTCAATTCCTCCACCCGGCCGGCGGCGGCGAGCGTCGAGGCCTTCACCCCTCCTAGGTAGAGCGAGCCGAGGTCGGTCACCTGCATTCGCAAGTCCGGCTGGGCGCCCGGGGCGGGCCGGCACTCCGATGCGTCGGGTCCCGCCTCGAGCGACCAGATCCCCACGGCAGGATCCCCGTCCCGCCCCGCGTCGGCCGGAAGGAGGTCGACCACCAAACGTCCCTCGGTCGGGTATCCCCGTTCCTCGAGCGCGGCACGAACGTCGAGGACACGGACGTAGAGACGGTCGAACACGTGAAGGGTGCGGAGTCGTCGTGGATCCTTCATCCTCCAGCGAACCTGCTCGGCAACCCGCCTCCGCCGGAAGGTGACCTTGCCCACGAGGTCGAGGTCGAGTACGAAACGCCAGAGCGCGGCCTCGGACTCGGGGTTCGCGGAGCAGATCTCCTCGACAACGACGTCTACGAAGTCGCCCATTAGGACGCTGCCATTCTCCCGGGCGCGGTAGGTCGCGTAACCGTCGTCGGAGACCACGAAGAAAAGTGGCCCGGCTCCGCCGCGCTCCTCTGGTCGGTCTTCGAATATGTCGTCCCAGAACTGAGCCGTCCGGTTGGGCTCACCGGCGTGGCCGGTTCGGCTCTGTTCCCAAAGATCCGGAAGAAGCTTCGTCGCCTCGTCCTTCTCCACCACGCGCAGTTGGATCTCAGGGACCGGCCGGCTGAAAGCGGATCTTGACGCCTCGAGCTCGTACACGGCGGCATCGGTCGACAACCCGAAACCGAACCTTCCGTAGATGATCGACTCGGACGCGATCAGCCCGGCGATCGGCTCGTCCCGGGAACGGCAGTCATCGAGCATTCGCTCCATCATCTGGCTGAGGAAGCCGCGCCGGCGGTGAGTGGGGTGCACCCCCACCATGCTGACTCCGCCCATCGGCACGATCGGGCAGCGCCGGCCGGGTGCGGAAGGCACGGTGAGGTCCATCGTCCTGACGATCGAGTTACCGACGAACTGACCCCGGTCCTCCACGACGAACGCCCGCTGGGTGTCGATCCTGGCGGCGTGACGGCGATCCGACGCTTCGTCGTCGGCGCCACCTGTAGATGCCTCCAAAAACGGCACGCGCACCGACTTGATAAACGCCAGTTCCTCCCCGGACTCCAGACGCCTCACCGTCGGTGCCATGCGCACCAGTGTTGTCCTCGCCGGGGTCGGCCGCTAACGAATAAGGCTACAAGCCCGCGCTTTGTGGAATGTTGCTGCAGCCGTCCAGCCTTTTGTGGCAGAGACCCCGCTCAACGCACCCCTACTACATTCCACAAAGCCGGCGACGGGTGGCTGAACATGCCACTATTCGCTGTCGCCGGCGTCGGCCTCGCGCAGTCGGCGATCGATCAACTCGACGCGGGCCTCGCTCTGGTTGGCATCCGCGCCTTTCGCGTCTAGAAGCGCGGCGCGATCGGCCTCCGCTTCCGCGGCAGCCGACGAGTCCGCGGCGGCGAGACGGGCGGCGATGCCTTCCTTGACGAGCTTCTCGGCCTCGTCGACCAGGGCGGTCACCATCTCGTCCTCGGGCACCACCCGAACGATCTGCCCGCGTATGAACAGGTGGCCTCGGTGCCGGCCGGCCGCGATGCCCAGGTCTGCGGAACGCGCTTCCCCGGGCCCGTTCACGACGCAGCCCATCACTGCGACCTGCAGCGGGATCTCGCGGTTCTCCAAAGCGGCCTGCGCCTCCTGGGCGACCTTGTACACGTCGATTTCGGCGCGCCCGCAAGCGGGGCAAGCGATGAGGTCGACCGACGTGCGTTCCCTCAGGCCGAGCGCCTCCAGAAGGACGCGACCGGCGCGGGCCTCCTCGACCGGGTCGGCGGTCAGCGAATAGCGGATCGTGTCCCCGATCCCTTCTGCAAGCAGTGTGGCAATTCCACCGGTGGCCTTGATGGTTCCAGCCGGGGGGGGTCCGGCCTCAGTGACGCCGAGGTGGAGCGGGTGGTCGGTCACTTCGGAGAGCTGCCGGTACGCCTCGATCATGAGAGGAACGTTCGACGCCTTGACCGAGATCTTGACGTCGTCGAAGCCCTCCTCGGCGAACAGGCCGAGCTCGATCTGCGCCGACTCGACCAACGCTTCGGGAGTTGCGCCGCCGTACTTCTTGTAAAGCCGCGGGTCGAGCGACCCGGCGTTCACGCCGATCCTCACGGGCACGCCGCGGTCCTTGCACTCCCGGGCGACCAGCTTGATCTCTTCCGGCTTGCGCAGGTTGCCGGGATTGAGCCGGAGGCAGTGCACGCCGGCCTCCAGCGCGGCGAGCGCCATCTCGACGTGGAAATGAATGTCGGCGACGATCGGGACCGGGCTCCGCGGAACTATCCGAGCGAGCCCTTCAGCCGCTTCCTTCTCGTTGCATGTGCACCGGACGATGTCGGCGCCGGCTGCGTTCAACTCATAGATCTGGGCGAGGGTCCCTTCGACATCAGCCGTCTTGGTGATCGTCATGGACTGAACGCTGATGGGGGCCCCGCCTCCGACGCGGACCTCGTTCCTCGGGTGACGAAGCACCACCTGGCGGGTCGGGCGGCGTGGGTAACGGGACTGGGCGGTAGCCATTTGCCTTCAGGCTACCTACGAGCTGAGTGTGCGCAGGTTGATCAGAATCCAGCCCGCGCTGTAGAGGACGAAGAAGGCGAGGCTCGCGTAGAGCACCGGCAGCAGCTTCAACATGTCGACCCGGTACGGCCGCCTGACGCTTCGAACGCCCTCGTAAAGATCGATGGCCACCCGGCCGCCATCCAGCGGGAAGAGCGGCAGCAGGTTGATGATCCCGATCGAGATGTTGATGAGCGCGACCACCCACAGGACGGTGGGAAGGCCGCTCTGAGACGCCTGATGAAGAACGCTCGGCAGCCCGACGACCGTCACAACCTGATTCGAGTTAGACGTTGCCGCCTTCTGGCTGGTCAGCATCTGGAAGTAGGAGCTGATCCCATGCAGGGTGACCAGATGCCCGAGAGCGCTGAATGTTTGCGCTCCGCCGGCGACGAACGCCCCGCCCGCCTCGCTGACGGACGCACTCAGCGACGAGTGGATCGTCGGGGCGACCCCGAGGCCGATGATGCCGGCGTTGCCCGCCGGGAGGTTCTTCGATCCCGTGACTTTGGCCGCGCTTGCCGGAACCGGAGTCGGGAAAAGGTGGAGGATCCGACCGTCACGGGAGACGGTGACATCGAGCCTCTGCCCGGGACGGGCCTGGATGAACTTCCCCTGCTGCAGCCACGACGAGAACCTCTGACCGTCGATCGCCTCGATCCGGTCCCGCACTTGGAAGCCGGCTTGTGCGGCTGGGCTCTGTCCATTGTTGAACGCGAGGATCTGGCTGATCGGGTTGTTGGCGGGGACGTTGGTCAGGTACCGACCTTGGTCCCCGGTCCAGAAGAACATTGCGAACAGGACGACGAGGGCGATGATGAAATGGGCCGATGATCCGGCGACGTCGATCAGAAGCCGCCGCCACATCGGTGCCGCGCGGTAGGTGCGCCGTTCGTCCGCTGGGTCGACCTCTTCGAGGCTGTTCATTCCGAGGATTCGGCAATAACCGCCGAGAGGGAGGGCCTTTACCCCGTACTCCGTCTCGCCTCTGACGACAGACCAGAGTCGCGGCCCGAACCCTACGAAGAACTGGGTCACCTTTATCCCGCCGGTCTTGGCGGCGATGAAATGGCCGAACTCGTGCGCAACGATGCACAGGACCAGTGCGATGATGAGCAGGACCGTCTCGCCGGCACCGGCCAGGAACCCGATCGCGATCACTGCGGCAACACCGAGTCCCAGGCGGAGCAGATCCATTCGCTGAGAACGCGGATCGGGCGGCGCCTGCTGCCCGTCGTTGTCGTCTTCGAAATGGCGACGGTTGGCCAACCCCAGCGGATCGGTCTCGATGGTGTCGCGCCAGTTCTGGCGCTGGACGCTCACCGCCCTGCGCGGGCGAGGCGGCCTACTGCGGCAAGAGCGAGGTCCCGTCCGGCCCGATCGGCTTCCAGCACATCAGCCACCGTACCGGGAACGCTCGCAGGACAGTCATCAAGGGCTGCGGATATCACGTCGGGTATGTCGACCCACCTGATCGCGCCTTCCAGGAACGCGGCGACCGCGATTTCGTTGGCTCCGTTGAGCCATGCCGGCGCCACGCCCCCGGCGCGGCCGGCCCTGTACGCCAGTTCGAGGCACGGGAACGCGCCACGATCAGGCAACTCGAAATCGAGTGAACCGACCGAGGCCCAGTCGATGGCGCCGAACGGGGTTTCGAGCCTGTCCGGATAGGCCAGCGCGTAACCGATCGGAAGCCGCATATCAGGAAGCGATAGTTGGGCGAGGGTCGCGCCATCGGTCGTCTCGACCATCGAATGGACCACCGACTGCGGATGCACGACCACCTCGATCCGGTCATAAGAGACGCCGAACAGCTCGTGCGCCTCGATCACCTCGAGCCCTTTGTTCATGAGCGTCGAGGAGTCGACCGTTATTTTCGGCCCCATCCGCCACGTTGGATGGGCAAGGGCGTCCTCCACGGTCACTTCAGAAAGGGATTGACGGGTCCTGCCGCGGAAAGGGCCGCCGCTCGCGGTCAACACCACTCGGCGCAGCGGCATCGAGGGCGGATTGGGCAACGACGCCATCCCTTTTTCCCCGAGAATCGCCCGTAAGCACTGGTGAACGGCGCAGTGCTCGGAATCGACCGGGATGATCTCTGCGCCCTCCGTCGCACGAGCCGCCTGAACAACGGGCCCGCCGGCGATCAGCGACTCCTTGTTGGCAAGGGCTAAACGGCGGCCCGCCTGGAGCGCGGCGAGAGTGACGGGCAGGCCGGCGAAACCGACCACTCCGTTGACGACGATGTCACCGTCCTTTGCGATCTCGGCGAGCGCGTCGGCTCCGGCGAGCACTTCCACGCCGGCCGGCACGCGCGACTCGAGTTCAGTCGCGCGGGACTTGTCGGCGATCGCGACCCTCTCGGGCCGAAGTTCGACGGCTTGTTCAGCCAGGCGGTCGACAGACGAGGACGCTCCAATCGCGACCACCCGGTAAGACCCGGCCGAGGAGGTGACCACGTCGACTGCCTGGGTGCCGATCGACCCCGTGGAACCCACGAGGGTGACGGACTTCAACGGGTCGCCTACCTGACGATGCTGAACAGGGTCGCCACGTAATAGGCGGCGGGCAACACCACCAGCAACGAGTCGAATCGGTCGAGCAAACCTCCGTGGCCACCCAGCAGTACTCCGGAGTCTTTCACGCCGAGATCACGTTTGATCATCGACTCGAACAGGTCGCCCGCTGGCGCGATCAGACCCACGACGACGCCGAGGACGAGGCCGTGCTTCATGCCTCCCCATGGGGTCAGCTCCTTGCCGATGATCGCTCCGACAATGACCGCGGCGACAAGCCCTCCGATGAAACCTTCGACCGTCTTGCCCGGGCTCACCCCGGGCGCCATCGGGCGACTTCCGACCCACCTTCCAACGAGGAAGGCGACGATGTCAGAGGCGACCGCTACGACGACTGCGCCGAGGAACAGGCCCTTGCCGTGGTGCGCACGGAGCATCAGTGGCGCATAAGAGCCGAGGACGGCCACCCAAACGAACGTCATGGATGTCACGGCGACGTTGGCTAACGGCCGGGCGTCGACGATCCGCAGCAGGTACCACATCATCGCCCCGCCGAAGACGAGAACAGTGACGAGAGGCAGCGCCTCGACGCCCTTCCAGTAGGCGCCGAGGCAGACACCGACGGTGCCCACCAGTCCTAGAAGCGTCGCCGGACGGAAGCCGGAGCGCTGGAGCATCCCGTACGCCTCCGCCGCGGCGGCGGTGATGACGACTGTCGCGAGGACGACGAGAGCCTTCGATCCGATCGCGTAGCAAATGATGAGCAGGACGATGAGTCCTAGGCCGATGACGACCCGGCTCGGCAGGTCCTCGCCACGCGATCCGGTGCCGTTGGTTCCGACGGGCGGCTCCATGCGAGCGCGCCTCGGCGCGCCGCGGCTGTGGCGCGGCCGGGTTGAAGGAGCGGGCGGCGCGCTGGCCGCGTTCGCCTCCACAGTGTCGAACTCGTCTTCCGCGCCGACGACGGGCACTGCCCCTGTTCGACGGGCTTCAATCCGCTCGAAGTCCTCATCAAAGGAGTAGAGGTCGGAGTGCTCCGTCCGCGACTGGTTGAGCACCCCCTCGGGTTCGAGGTCCGCCAGATCGCCCAACTCGTCGAACTGCTCCCAGTCGTCCCCGCTGTCTCGCCACTGGGTGCCGCGAGTGCCGAGGGCTCGCCATGCGGAGAGGTCGTCGTTGTCCTCGTCCGCATCACCGATGAGAATCTTCGGGACCTCCCCCGTGGGCGGATCACTCCAGTGGGGCAATTCGGTGCCTCCTCGTGCTCCGGCGTCGGTCGGATCCGGCTCATAGGAAACGGGCGGTTCCGCCGGCGGCGGCGTCCGCCCCTCGGCCGAATTCCAAGGTGTCGACGCACGGAAGGAACTTGCGGATGGCCGGGGCGGATCTTCGGCCCAAGCAGGGGCGGAGCTCTCCTTGGCCCAGGGCGCCTCGCCCGGCTCGATCCCGGTCGAAATATGGGCCGGAAGGTCCATCTCGGTCGTCCGTTCCCCGACTTCCCAAAGGTCGTCGGGCCTATCCGTGCCGACGGGATCGGCCTCGGCGGGGGGGACCACGAAACGATGCGCTGCGGCGGGATCGAATGCGGAGGGTTCTGCGGTGGGCTCGGCGGAGGGTTCTGCGGTGGGCTCGGCGGCGGGATCGGACGAGGGATCGGCCGACCAGTCACGCTCGGCGGGCGAGAACCGACGGCCCCGGTTGCGTTCCTCGGAATAGACCGGCACAGCGAGCGGGGGCATCGGCACCGCGGACGCCGGGTCGACCGAGTCGGGCAGTGGAAAACGATGCGGAGGACGAGGACCCTGAGGCGCCGGCGGGACGTCGCCGAAGCGCAATTCGTCGTCAGGGCGGCGACCGGCGGCCTCCCCTGCGTCAAGCGCGGCCTGCGCCTCTTCCGCCCGGATGATTCGAACACCCTCGGCCGGACGGCGCTCTGACCAGTCTTTCCTGTCTCTGCGCTCGCTCACGGCATTCCTCCTAAACACATCGCGCTCCGCTGATCCGTAACACCGGGATCAGACGGTCAGAAGCTCTTCCTCTTTGTTGTGCAAATCACGGTCGATCTCGGCGACGAAGTCATGGGTCACCCTTTCAAGCTCTTTTTCCGCCCGGTCCAGCTCGTCGCTGGAAATCTCGCCGTCCTTCTCGAGACCTTCCAGGTCCTTCCGTGCGGACCGGCGGATATTGCGCACCGCCACACGACCCTCTTCAGCCTTCTGGTGGGCGACCTTGACGAAGGCCTTCCGCCGCTCTTCGGTGAGGGGCGGGAAGCTCAGCCTGATGACCGATCCGTCGTTGCCCGGGTTCACGCCCAGGTCCGAGTTCTGGATCGCCTTCTCGATCGCCTTGAGCGAACCCTTGTCGTAAGGGGTGATAACCATCAGCTTCGCCTCGGGCACCTGGATGCCGGCAAGCTGCTGAAGGGGCACCTCGGACCCGTAGTACTCGACCTTGAGCTTCTCGACCAGCGCCGGCGCGGCCCGGCCGGTGCGGATCGTGGCGAACTCGCCTCGAGTGTGCTCCACCGCCTTGACCATCTTGTCCCGGACGTCCTCGAGCACGGCGTCGACATAGCTGTCGTCCATTACCGGATCAGCGTACCGATCTGCTCCCCCACCAGGGCGCGACGCAGGTTTCCGAGCTCCATGATGGAGAACACGAGGATCGGCAGGTCGTTCTCCTTGCAGAGGGTGATGGCGGTCAGGTCCATCGCACGAAGCTGCTTGGCCAGAACCTCGTCGAAGGTCACTTCGGGCAGGAGCTTGGCGTCAGGGTTGGTTCTCGGGTCGTCGTCGTAGACCCCGTCGGCGCCGCCGTGGGTCCCCTTGAGGAGGACGCCGGCGTCGATCTCGACGGCCCTCAGGGCGCCGGCGGTGTCGGTGGTGAAGAACGGGTTGCCGGTCCCTGCCGCGAACACGACGACCCTGCCCTTCTCGAGGTGCCGGATCGCCCTCAGGCGAATATACGGCTCGGCGATCTGGGACATGCCAATCGCCGTCTGCACCCGGGTGGGCTGGCCCAGCCGTTCGAGGGCGTCCTGTAGAGCGAGCGCGTTGATGACAGTGGCGAGCATGCCCATGTAGTCCGCCGTTGCCCTGTCCATCCCCGATGCGGACCCGGTCGCGCCGCGCCAGATGTTGCCTCCACCGACAACCACCGCTATCTGGGTGCCGGTTTCGGCTCCGACCTCGGCGATCTCCTTTGCGATTCGCTCGACGACGGTGCCGTCGATCGTTTCGTCGGCGGCGTCGCTGGCGAACGCCTCACCGGAGATTTTCAGAACTACCCGCTTCCACGGCGGCGGTTGGTTCATTGGGCAGCCAAGCGTAGTCCCAGACCTAGCACCGGAGGTGCGTCTTGGATGCCCGAAAACGGCTCCGGGTCAGACGCCGATTACGGCCTGGGCGAAACGGACGACCTTCGCCGACCCGAGCACCTGGGCAACAGTTTGCTTGTCGTCCCGAGCGAATGGCTGTTCGATCAGCACGCCGCCGGGTACCCGTTTGAACCATCCGTCCAGGCGGCCGTCGACGATCTTGGGTATCGCCTGCTCGGGCTTGCCCTCGTTTCGTGTCTGGGCCTCCAGGGCAACGCGCTCAGCATCCACCTCGGCGGTCGGTACCTCGTCGCGCTGGAGGTAGGCGGGCCGACCGAACGCGATGTGGACCGCAACGTCGTGCGCGAGCTCAGCGGTGCCGCCCGACAGTTCGACGATCACCGCGTTCACACCTCTGCCGTTCTGGATGTGGAGATAGGTGTCAAGGATGTTGCCGTCGGCGGCGTCGAAGCTGACAACACGGCCGATCTCGATGTTTTCCTTCAAGGTGAGCTTGAGATCGTCTATGGCGTCCTTGTAGCCGTCGACCACCGCGTCGCCGTTGGCGGCAACGTCCTTAGCGAGCTTGTTGACCAAGCTCACGAACTGCGGAGACTTGGCAACGAAGTCGGTCTCCGACTTCAGCTCTACGAGGGCTGCCGCGTTGCCGGAGATGGCTACTCCGACAGCGCCCTCTACGTTTTCGCGGTCGGACCTCTCGGCAGCCTTGCCGAGTCCGCGCTCACGAAGCCACGACACCGCAGCCTGAAAGTCTCCGTCCGCTTCGGTAAGAGCCTTCTTCGCGTCCATCATCCCGGCGCCGGTCGCGTCGCGAAGGGCCTTCACGTCTCTGGCCGAGATCTCTGCCATTGGTTTGTCTCACTACTCCTCGGTGCTAACTGCTTCGGGTGTTGTCGGGGGGGTTGGGACCGCGGGGGTTGGGACCGCGGGGGTTGGGGTCGCGGGGGCGGCGGTCGGGGGAGCGGTCGTGGGGTCGGCGGTGGGGCCGGCGGTCGTGGGGTCGGCGGTGGGGCCGTCGGTCGTGGGAGCCGTACTCGTCCCGCCGTCGCCGGATCCTGACGCTTCGGGTGCTGGCGCCGGCGCTTCTGCCGACGGCGCCGGCGGCTCGGACGCTGTCTCAGCCTCGGCCGATCCCGCGGGCTGAGTCGCAGGAGGCTGAGTCGTCGGAGGTTGAGTCGCAGGAGGCTGAGTCGCTGCGGTCTGCGGCGTGGCGCCACTTGTAAGGCGCGCCTCTCTGTCCGCCTGTGCGATAGCGGCTTGCCGACGGGCCTCCCGCTGCTGTTCGGCCCGGCGGGCTTCCTCCTCCGGATCCAGGACAGGGGGTCCTGCCGCTTGCACCCCGTTGCGAGAGGCGCGACGAGAAGCGATGAATCGCCCCTCTTCGACTGCGTCGGCAATGATCCGGCACATCAGGGTGCCGGCCCTGATTGCGTCGTCGTTACCCGGGATCACGTAGTCGATGAGGTCGGGGTCGCAGTTCGTGTCAACGACGGCGACGATCGGTATGTTCAGCTTGTTGGCCTCTGTGACCGCGATGTGCTCTTTCTTGGTGTCGATGATGAACACCGCTTCGGGCAGCCTCGACATTCCGCGGATGCCGCCGAGGTTTCTCTGAAGCTTGTCGAGCTCACGGCTGAGGATCAGGGCCTCCTTCTTCGGCATCGCCTCGAAGTCACCGGCCGACCGCATCCTCTCGTACTCCTGCATCTTCTTGACCCGGCCGGCGATGGTCGAGAAGTTCGTCAGCATCCCGCCGAGCCAGCGTTCGTTGATGTACGGCATCCCGCACTGGTCGGCGTAGCGCGCTATCGGATCCTGAGTCTGCTTCTTGGTTCCCACGAAGAGGACAGAGCCGTTGTCCGCCACCAGATCGCGAACGAACGAGTACGCGACGTCGATCCGTTCGAGAGTCTGATTGAGATCGATTATGTAGATGCCGTTGCGTTCACCAAAGATGAATCGCTTCATCTTCGGGTTCCAGCGCCGGGTCTGGTGTCCGAAATGGACTCCAGCCTCCAGGAGCTGCCTCATCGTGACGACGGCCATGGTGAATCCTCCCATCGGTTGGTCTCATCCGTCCGGTGCGCGCGCCGCAACTGCCGTTGCGGTGACCGTGGGTGCACCGGGGGGTTTGTTTGAGTGTCCCGCCTGTTCGGGACGGCCTACCAGCGTAGCGCGTGAACGGCGGCGACGTTACATGTGCTCAGCACATGGCTCAGCGCCGCGGTCAGAGGTCGGCGGTCAGCGGTCAGCGGTCAGCGAGGAGCATCCGGCCGCGAAGTTGCATGATCGCCTTGGTGTGTATCTGGCATACGCGGCTTTCGGTGACGCCGAGCACCTCGCCGATCTGGGCGAGGGTCAGGTTCTCGTAGTAGTAGAGGCTGAGGACGATCTTCTCCCGGTCACCCAGGCGGTTGATGGCGCCGGCCAGGATCTGCTTCATCTCCTCGACCTCGAATGCCGCCATGGGGCCGTCGCCCCGGTCGGCCAGGGTGTCGCCCAGCGTGGCGGACTCGCCTCGCTCGCCACCGGAGATGACCTCGTCAAGCGCGACGATGCCGATGTAGGAGATTTGGCTGAAGATCTGCTGCAGCTCCGACTCCCCGATATTGAGCTCCGTCGCCACCTCGGCATCGGACGGGGCGCGGCCGAGAGACGCCTCGAGACTGGCATAGGCCTGCTCGACCGAGCGGGCTTTCGCACGGACTGAGCGGGGCACCCAGTCGATCGATCTCAGCTCGTCGATGATGGCACCTTTGATCCTGGTGATCGCGTAGGTCTCGAACTTGATGTTGCGGCTCATGTCGAACTTCTCGATCGCATCGATCAAGCCGAACATCCCGTAGCTGACCAAGTCAGCCTGGTCGATGCTGTGGGGCAGGCCTGCGGAGACGCGGCCGGCCACGAACTTCACGAGGGGGGAGTATCGGACAATCAGCTGGTCGCGGATGCGCTGATCGCCGGTCTGCTTGTAGTCCTCCCACAGAAGGTCGACGCTTTCTTCCCCGTCTCCCATATCAGTTCCCGATCACCGACCCGGCAGGCTACCTGCTTGGGAGCTTCGAAGCTCTCATCGTTGCCCACGAAAGGTCCCTGTTCACCGCCGGATAACCATGCTCGGTCAGCTCTCGTTAACCGTGCCTGTTCAGGTCCCGGCGCCATGAGCGACTCTCACCCACCACGCACCTTCTCTACCCAGGACGCCGCGAGCCTCAAGCGCATCGAGGATCGTGGCTGTGCGGCCGACCGCCAAACCGCTCCGCCCGACGACCTGCCCCAACGACGAAGGCCTCCACCCGACTGCGTCAACGATTGCTTTCTCCTCCGAACTCAGCTCGACAGAGTTTCGACGGGTTCCAGCACTGGCTGAACCACCGCCGGAACTGTCCGGAAGGAGAATCCCCAGGGCGTCCAGCACATCCCGGGCGCAACGAACCGGCCCAGGCCCGTCGTAAAGGAGTTGGTTGCTCCCCTCGCTTGCGGGGCTACGAACCGGGCCGGGAACAACCCGCACCTCCACCCCGCGCTCCAACGCCGCCTCGGCTGTGATCAGGCTTCCTCCCTTTGAGTGGGATTCCACCACGACGACCATCACGGACAGCCCGGCGATGATCCGATTCCTGGTCGGAAAACGCCAGGCCTGCGCCGGCTGCCCAGGCGGTGTCTCCGAAATCACCGCTCCTGCTTGGCATACCCGCTCCCAGAGCGACGCATGCTGCTTCGGGTACGGCACATCGACGCCGCTGGCAGCGACACCGATCGGGGGTGCAGGCCGTCCCGCCGAACCTGCGTCGACCTCGTGTGTCAAGCCCTCGAGCGCGCCGTGATGGGCTGCGCCGTCGATTCCGAGAGCCAGGCCCGAGACCACGCATACACCCGCCTCGGTGAGGTCGCGTGCCATTTCGAATGCGATCGCCCTCCCGTCGGGAGTGGCGTTCCTGGTGCCGACGATCGCCACCCGTGGAAAGGTCAGGCGCGCGAGCGACCCCCGCCAGAACAGCACCCCGGGGGGATTGGGATCTTGTACCAGCGCCTCGGGATAGTCCTCCTCCCCGAACCAGGTCACCTGTACGCCGCGGCGGGCCGCTCGATCCCACCAGCCGGTGACCTCGATCCTCGAGGCCGCCTTCTCCCAGGCGCGACCGTCGTCGCCTTCGCGCCCCTGATCGTCGCCGGCTGCGAAGAGGGAGAGCGACTGGGAAACGCCAGCGGGCTGCCCGCCGTCAGCCCGTGACCGTCTCCGGAGCCGTCCCTCGCATACCAACTCCCACGCCTCACGAGGTTGGTGCTCGCGAAGAATCGACACGAGTGTCGCAGGACCCATCCCGGGCAGACGGGTGAGGGCCGCTGCCCAGGCGGCTTGATCCCTATGGGCCTCGGCCTGTGCCTCGGCGTTGAAGTCGGACATATCGCTGCTCACACCGAAACCCGAGGAGGCGTGAAGACTTCCGCGCGAAGGGCAAGCGCCGACTGGACGTGCTCAGCGGCTATTGGGCCGTGATTCTCGGCCAGGTCTGCGAGCGTCCGGGCCACCCGCCTCACGCGGTGAACGCCGCGTGCGGAGATCCTCCCTTGGCGCATCCGAGTTTCGAGCAACTGTCTCGCGGCTCGCTCGAGCGGAGCGAGGTCGTCGAGGAGTCGCGCGGAGATGGCGGCGTTGCACGTCACACCGCGCTTCCTAGCCTCATCCCTCGCGGAGCGAACACGGGCGGCGACGGTCTCCGTCGACTCTTCCACGGTCGGTCGATCGCTCATAAGTTCGGACACCTCGGGACGATCGACATGCACCCTGAGGTCGAAACGATCGAGCAAGGGGCCGGAGATCCTCGACGCGTACCGCGTGATCGCCGAGTCGCTGCACCTGCAGCCCCCGGGTGCGCCCTCGCCGCCGCAAGGGCATGGGTTCATGGCAGCGACCAGAAGCACGCGCGCTGGGAAAACGACGCTCGCGCGCGCCCGGCAGACCATGATCGTCCCCTCTTCGAGGGGTTGGCGGAGAGTGTCGAGCACGTCGGCGGGGAACTCACCGACTTCGTCGAGGAACAGGACCCCATGATGGGCGCAGCTCAACTCGCCAGGTCTGAGCTGCGCGGTCCCGCCTCCGATCAGCGATACCAGGGAGGCGCTGTGGTGCGGTGCCCGGTACGGCGGTCTCTTGACCAGCGAACCTGGTGGGAGCTGTAGCCCGGCTGCGGAGTGGACCCGCGCGACCTCCAAAGCCTCAGGAGTTTCTAGCGGCGGCAGCAGGCCGGGAAGGCGCTCGGCGAGCATGGTCTTCCCGGCACCCGGAGGCCCGACCATCAGGAGGTGGTGCCCTCCCGCTGCGGCGACCTCGACCGCCAAGCGACCGAGAGCCTGGCCGCGCACTTCCGCCAAATCCGGGCCACGAAACTTTTCCGGAGGGGGCAGTGGCGCCGGATGGTCAGGCCATCCCTCCTCGTCGCGTAGTACGGAAACAAGTGTGCGGAGACTCGGGATCGGCGCTACCGAGGAGCCGCGCACCAGACTCGCTTCCTCGGCGCAGGAGGTCGGCACCACGACAACTTCCGCCCGGATGGCATCGACCAACGGGAGGACTCCAGCCACTTTGCGGGCGCTCCCGTCCAGCCCGAGTTCACCCAGGAAGCCGAGACCCGAAGCGCATCCTTCCGGCAGCTGACCGTCGGCGATCAACAGGGCGACAGCTATCGGCAGATCGAGCCCGGCCCCTCCCTTTCGGATTCCCGTCGGTGCCAGGTTCACGGTGACTCTGTGCTGCGGCCAGCTGAGACCGCTTGAAATGACAGCGGCCCTCACCCGATCCCGGGCCTCTCGGCACGACGCATCGGGCAGACCGACGATCGTGAAGCAAGGAAGCCCGCGAGACACGTGGACCTCGACATCTATCGGTCGGCCTTCGACGCCCACGAGCGTCGCTGACGAGACGGTGGCAAGCACTGAAAAAACCTCCCTGCCGGTGGATTGAGGGGGCCGTTTTCGCCTGCTCCGAGCGATCCGGCGAGAGGCTACGAAGGCGGTAGGACGCCAACGCTGCGATCGGGGGCCTCGTTGCTCCGCCGGTGGCCGCCGGCGTGGGCCACAATCGGCTGAATGCCCCCCGACGATTTTGATGACCATGACGAGGAAGAGGAAGAGGAAGAGGAAGGCCTGGAGGTACGGACGATCCACCCCTTCCAGGCGCGGAAGGCTTATGTCTGCCCGGGATGCCAGCAGGAGATCGCCTCAGGAACCGGGCATGTCGTCGTCGTTCCCAAGGGCGCATCCGATCTGCGCCGGCACTGGCACCGGCCGTGCTGGGAGCGCCGTCGGACCCGCCGGCCTGGTCGGGCCGGTTAGGTCACTGGGCGGGAGCGCAAGCCGACGGTCGCTGCGGTCACCGAGCAACCTTTTTCGCAACTTGGCACCCAATTGGTGCCAATTTGCAAGAAAAACAGTGAGGTGGACCCTGAGCGACCGACTGCGTCGACGGGCTCAGAAAGCTCCCTCGATCACGTCGACCTGACCCGCGAGCACCGACGCCACGTCGAAGCGGACCGCCCAGGACCGCCGGCCCAAGCGGTCACGGTTCTCCGCGAGCCACCGGGCCGCGAGGCGTCGGATCCTGAGCTGCTTCGCCCGCCCGACCGCCTCCGCCGGGACACCGAAAAGAGTCCCCGATCGTGCCTTCACCTCGCAGAAGACGACCGTCGAGCGCTTGACCGCGACTATGTCCAGCTCGCCCTGACTGCAGCGCCAGTTCCGGTCCACCACCTCGTAGCCGGCGGCCGAGTACCACGAAGCCACCTGCTGCTCGCCGCGCGCCCCGGTGGCTCGGTTTCCCCCCGAGGCGGCGGTCGCCGCGATGGCTAGAGCTCCTTCTCCGGGAGTTCCTCGATGTTGACGTCTTTGAAGGTGACGACCCGCACAGAAGAGACGAAGCGGGCCGGCCGGTACATATCCCAGACCCATGCGTCGCCGAGGGTGATCTCGAAATACGTACGGTCGCCCTCACCCTTCGCTTCCATGGTCACGTCGTTAGCCAGGTAGAAGCGTCGCTCGGTCTCGACCACGTACTTGAACATGGCGAGCACCGCCCGGTACTCCTGGTAAAGCTGCAGCGCGATTTCGGTCTCGTACCGTTCGAGGTCCTCGGCGCTCACGGGCTCCATGGTAGGCCCAGCCGCGGTCGATTGGAGTCCATCACAGGGTTGCAGACCGGCGGCGCATGAAGAGCAGCCCTGGGCAAATTCGTGACATCTGGTTTCTCCGGGACAAGCGCAACCCCAAACGTCAAAAATTCACCGCAAAAACCGTTTGTACCGCAAAATCCAAAATGGGGACCACCTAGGGGCGGACAGCCCCGCCAGCCCACCCGCCGGCGCCAGCTCGCCCCGCCCCGCCCCGCCGGCGCCGGCGCCCCGAGCCTCAGAGAAAGGACGCCTCCCAGGGCGGCCACACCTTCCAGATCGCCCTGCCCACGATGGTGTGGGTCGGAATCGGCCCGAAGAAGCGGCTGTCCTCGGAGTTGGAACGGTTGTCGCCCATGACCCAGACGTCTCCGGGCGGCACCTTGACCGGCCCGAAGTCGGAGGTGATCGTGCCCGCCGGAAGGTAGGGCTCCACCACTACTTCATCGCCGACGTACACCCGGCCCCCTCTTCCCGACACGGTCTCCCCTGGAAGCGCGATAACCCGCTTGATCAGGACGGTCTGGTCCTCCGTCACGCCGACCGCGACACCGATCGACCGGAAAAACCGACCGAACGGGTTCTTCGTAACCGTCCTCGCGCCGTCCAGGCTCGGCGGCGCCTTGAACACGACAACGTCCCCCCGCCGCGGCGAGTGCAGGTCGTAGGCGAGCCGCGAGACGACGACGCGGTCGTTGATCCGCAGCTGGGGCACCATCGAAGCCGACGGGATGTAGTACGCCTGAGCCACCAAGGCCCGAACGACGACCGCGACCGCGACCGCGATCACGACCAACGCGATGTCCTCTGCGATCCCGCGGCGTCGCTGGGCCCGGCCCTCGGCGGCGCGGGCCTCGGCGGCGCGGGCCTCGGTAGCGCGGGACTCGGCAGCGCGGGCCTCGGCAGCGCGGGCCTGATCAGCGCGGCTCAACCGCTCAACCGCTCAGGCGGTCAACCGCCCCAGCCGTTCAGCGGCTGGCGGGCTGCCGCTTCTCCTTTATCTTCGCTGCCTTGCCGGTGCGCTCACGCAGGTAGTAGAGCTTCGCCCGGCGGACGTCCCCCTGGGTTACCACTTCGATCTTGGCGATGACCGGGGAATGCACCGGAAAGGTCCGCTCCACTCCGACACCGAAGCTCATCTTACGGACGGTGAACGTCTCTCGGACCCCGGATCCCTGCCGGCGGATGACCGCACCCTGGAAAACCTGCACCCGCTCCCGGTTCCCCTCGACAACCCGAACGTGGACCTTCAACGTGTCGCCGGGGGCGAAAACGGGGATGTCGTCTCGCAAACTGTCGCGGTCAACCAGATCCGTGGGGTTCATCGCTTCGGCTCCTGCCGGGGAGAGGGGACCCTTGAGGATAGTGCGGAGGGAGCGAACTCGGCCAGCAGCCGCTCCTCCTCTTCACTCAAGCCTCCCCTCGCCTCGATCAGGTCGGGCCTGTCGGTGATGGTCCTGGCCAGCGACTGAGCCTTGCGCCATCTCGCGACCAGTCCGTGGTCGCCGCTTCGCAGCACGTCCGGCACTTCCCAGTCGCGAAACACAGCCGGCCGGGTGTACTGCGGGTACTCGAGCAGACCGTCCGCGAAGCTCTCCTCGAGCGACGATTGGTCGTTCCCCATCACGCCGGGCACCAACCGTGCCACCGCCTCGAGCACGCAGATCGCCGCCGACTCGCCGCCGGCCAGGACGAAGTCGCCGACCGACAGCTCTCCGTCGACCAGGTGGTCCCTGACCCTCTGATCGACGCCCTCGTAACGGCCGCACAGCATCGAGAAACCGTCACCTGCGGCCAACTCCACTGCCCAACTCTGGTCGAACCGCCTTCCGCCGGGGCCGAGCAACAACAACGGCCTTGGTGGTTCGGCGGCCTCCACGACGGCGAACAGCGGCTCGGGCGCCAGGACCATTCCGGCTCCTCCGCCGAAGGGCGCGTCGTCGACCGAGCGGTGCGGGTCGTTGGCGCCGGAGCGGAGGTCGTGCACCCGAACGTCGAGTAAGCCGGCGCGGCCGGCGCGACCGATCAGGCTCGACTGGGTCCAGGTCCGAACCAGATCCGGAAAAATGGTGAGTACGTCGACGCGCACGCGCTCTCTCAATCCGCCCGGCGCGCGCTCACAGGTCGAGCAGACCTTCTGGCAGATCGACCGTCAACCCGTTCTCGCCGTCGCCCGAGTCGACCACAAACCGCAAGGGAATCAGCGTTCCGTCGCCGAGTACCAGTAGATCGCTGGCCGGGTTCGTTTCCACCGCTTCGACCACTCCCAGCCTTTCGCCCGAGACCCCGAAAACATCCCGGCCCACCAGTTCATGAACCCACAACGAACCGGGCTCGTCGATCGGCGCCGCCCTGAGAACCTGTCCCCGAAACGCTTCCGCGGTCTCGCGGCTGTCGATCCCATCGAAGGTGACCAACCAACGGTCTCTGCCGGCGGCGGGCGCCGTCGGCGACGACTGTTTCACTCGCAGCTCCCCGTTCGGTCCGGTCAGCACCGAACCGGGGGCGACTCTTTCGCTGCGGTTGGTCCAGAGCTCAACAACTACGTGACCCTTCAGCCCGTGCGGCTTGACGATCCTGCCCACATCGAGCAGCTCGCTCATCCGCAGCCGGGGCCGATCAGTCAGTCGACTATGTCGACCGCGACGTCCACGCCGTCCTTCGCACCGGCGGCACGAACCACCGCTCGGATCGATTGGGCTACGCGGCCGCGCCGGCCGATCACCTTGCCCATGTCGTCGGGTGCCACCCGGAGCGAAAGCCTGATGCCGTTGCGGGTTTCGCTCGTGTCGACGTTTATGGAGTCGGGGTTGTCGACGAGCTGCCTGGCCAGGAAGACAAGAACCGCTTTGGCCCGGCCTCCGTCGGGCTGTCCGTGGTCATCCCATTCCTCGCCCATTTCGTCATCGCCCACTTCGTTGTTGCCCGATTCGTTGTGACCAGCCACTCCGTTGGCGCCCTCGTCCGCGAAGGTCACGACTTGGCTTGCGCAGCGCCAGCCTTGAACTCCTCGAGGGCGCCGCTTTGGGCGAGAAGGCGGGCGACGGTGTCGGTCGGCTTGGCGCCGTCCCGAAGCCACCGAACGGCCCTTTCGTTGTCCACCACCACGCGGCTCGGTTCGCTTCTCGGCTCGTAGGTTCCGAGGATCTCAATAAACCGTCCGTCGCGCGGGGAGCGGCTGTCAGCTGCGACGATGCGGTACACCGGCTGCTTCTTTTTTCCCATCCGCATCAAGCGGAGCTTTACGGCCATGATCTGAGCACTCTCTTGCTGTTCGGGGCGGCCCTACCGGCGCCGCTTCTTTTTGTTGGATTTGCGGCTACCTGACGTAGCCCGCCTTGCGACTTTGCCTCCGAGGCCGGGCATCATCGCCATCTGGCGCATGTAGGTCTGCATTTGCTTGAACCTGTCGAGCAGGCTGTTGACCTCGGTCGTCGACGTCCCGCTTCCGTTGGCGATGCGCAGACGTCTAGAACCGTTGATGATCGAGGGGTTGCGACGCTCCTCCGGGGTCATGGAGTGGATGATCGCCTCGATCGGGCCCATGAGGCCGTCGTCGATCTCGGCGTTTTTCAGCTCCTTCGGGAGCCCGGGAATCATACCCATCAACCCGGACAGCGGGCCCATCTTCTTGACCTGCTGGAGCTGGTCGAGGAAGTCCTCCAGCGTGAACTGCCCCTGCTGCAACCGGTTCAGCGTGGTCTCCGCCTGCTCCCGATCGAGGTTCGCCTCCGCCTTCTCGATAAGGGTCAGCACGTCGCCCATGCCGAGGATCCGGTCGGCCATCCGATCAGGGTGGAACTGGTCGAAGTCGTCGAGCTTCTCCCCTGTTGAGGAGAACACGATCGGCCGGCCGACCACCTCCTTCACCGAGAGTGCGGCGCCGCCGCGAGCGTCGCCGTCGACCTTGGTCAGGATGACGCCGTCGAGTTCGAGCGTCTGGTGGAAAGCCTCCGCAGTGGCGACCGCGTCCTGACCGGTCATCGAGTCGATGACCAGGAACGTGTAGTGCGGCTCGACCGTCTCCGAGATCCGGCGCACCTCGTCCATCAGTTCGGCGTCGATCGAGAGGCGCCCGGCGGTGTCGACGATGAGCACGTCGCGTCCGAGGCGAACCGCCTCTTCGAGCCCCTTCTTGGCGACGGTGACCGGGTCGGACGGCTCGCTGAAGACCGGCACGCCGACCTGCTTGCCGAGGACTCTCAGCTGCTCGACCGCGGCCGGCCGCTGGAGGTCGGCGCCGACGAGTAGCGGATTCCGGCCCTCCTTGCGCTTGTAGAACGAAGCCAGCTTGGCGGCGGCGGTGGTCTTACCCGATCCTTGAAGGCCTGCCAGAAGGATGATCGTCGGTGGCCGCGACGCGTAGGTCAGCTTCAGCGTCTCCCCGCCGAGGATGTTGCGAAGCTCCTGGTGGACGATTTTGATGACCTGCTGGCCCGGGGTCAGGGCTTGAGAGAGGTCGATCCCTACGAGGTCCTCGCGGACCCGCGAGACGAAATCCCTGACGACGCGCAGGTTCACGTCGGCCTGCAGCAGGGCGAGGCGGATCTCTCGCAGCGCCTCGTCGACGTCGGCTTCGCTCAGCCTTCCGCGGCCGCGGAGCCGGCTGAAAACCGCGTCGAACCGGTCGGTCAGGGACTCGAACATGCGGCTCACCAGCGTAGTTGACATGCCCGCTTTCCCCGCCTCGGCCTAAATGGCTCGGGCTGGTCGGTCTGGTTGAGATAGAAACTTGCAGGTGACCAGCGAGCCGCTCATCTCCGCAAGAGGGCTCGTGAAGTGCTTCGGAAGGTTCACCGCTGTCGACTCGATCGATTTCGAGGTGGGCCGCGGCGAGTCGTTCGGGTTCCTCGGACCGAATGGGGCAGGCAAGAGCTCGACCATGCGGATGGTGGCGTGCGTCTCTCCCCGAACTTCGGGCGACCTGACAGTGCTGGGCATGGATCCGGACCGGGACGGAGCGGCCATCAGAGCGCGACTGGGAGTCGTGCCCCAAGAAGACAACCTCGATCCCGAGCTATCGGTCCGGGAAAACCTTTACGTGTACGGCCGCTACTTCGACATTCCGCGGCCGGTGCTGCGCGAAAAGATCGAGCAGTTACTTCAGTTCGCGCAGTTGACCGAGCGCGGTGCGGACCGAGTCGACCCTCTGTCGGGAGGCATGAAGCGCCGGCTGACGATCGCCCGCTCGCTTATCAACGACCCGGATCTGCTCCTGCTCGACGAGCCGACGACGGGTCTCGATCCGCAGGCGCGTCACGCGCTCTGGGACCGCCTGTACCGCCTCAAGGCCGACGGCGTCACGCTGGTTCTGACCACCCACTACATGGACGAGGCCGAGCAACTCTGCGACCGTCTCGTCGTCATGGACCGCGGGCGGATCGCAGCAGAGGGCTCTCCAAGGGACTTGATAGACGAGTACTCGACGCGGGAAGTGGTCGAGTTGCGTTTCGGGGCGGGAGAGAGTGAGCGGATGGCGGAGAAGGTCGCCGACCTGACCGAACGGATCGAGGTCCTGCCCGACAGGATCCTTCTCTACACCGACGAAGGTGACGAAGCGGCCGAATCGGTGCATCGCAGGCAGCTGTCCCCGCTCAGCCTCCTCGTCCGCCGCTCGACGCTGGAGGACGTATTCCTGCGCCTCACCGGACGCCACTTAGTGGACTGAAGCTGCCGTGTCTTTATCCCCCGCTCTTCGAACCAGCGCATACTTCGCCCGGGCGTACCGGCGTACTTGGAGAGCCTCGGTCGCGGCCACGTTCATCAACCCGCTGCTTTACCTCCTTGCAATGGGCGTCGGGCTGGGGTCGTTCGTAAACAAGGGGGCACACACTTCAGCGCTCGGGCAACTCTCCTACCTTCAATTCGTCGCCCCAGCGCTTGCCGCGACGGCCGCAGCGACCACGGCGACCGGCGAGTCCATGTACCCCGTGCTTGGTGCGATCAGGTGGCAGCGCACGTATTACGCGATGTTGTCTACGCCGCTGGGGGTGCGCGACGTCGTGATCGGCCATCTGCTGTGGATGGCAACCCGGATAGCCATGGCGGTCGCTTCGTACCTCGTCGTCATGGCCGCGTTCGGAGCGATCGTTTCCTACTGGGCGGTCGCGGTTCTGCCTGTTGGGGTCCTCACCGGAATGGCGTTCGCCGCGCCGCTGGCTGCCTTCGCGGTTCGCCAGCAGAGCGACAACCCGTTTCCGCTCGTGTTCCGCTTGGGGCTCGTACCGCTGTTTCTCTTTTCCGGAGTGTTCTTTCCGATCAGCCAGCTGCCCGCTGGTGTCCGGTTCATCGCCTACATCACGCCGTTGTGGCACGGAGTCGACCTGAGCCGGCAACTGACCTTGGGAGATGTCAGCATCGGCAGCGCCGCGGTGCACGTCGTGTTTCTCGCGGGCCTCACAGGACTGGGCGTAGCGACGGCCTTGCGCAACTACCAGCGGAGATTGCTCGTATGACGTCGGCGCGAGCGAGCATCATGTGGCAGAGACCGTTCCCACCGTCGGTCTTCGGGCTCGGTCTCAGCCGAAGGCTCATCGAGCGGAATGCACTGGTGGCGCGCAAGACGTGGTGGATTCTCGCGTCCGGGATCAGCGAGCCGGTCTTCTACTTGCTGTCGATCGGAATCGGGATCGGAAAACTTGTCGGAGGGATACCAGGTCCGGGTCACACACTCATTCCTTACGCCACGTATGCAGCGCCGGCGCTGCTCGCGTCATCGGCGATGAACGGGGCGGTGATCGAGAGCACGTTCCAGGTCTACTTCAAGCTCAAGTACACCAAGGTGTACGACGCCGTTCTCGCCAGTCCAATGAGCGCGGGCGACATCGCAAGAGGGGACATCCTCACGGCGCTCCTCCGCGGATCGATCTACGCCGCGGTCTTCGTCGTGATGATGGCCGGCTTCGGGTACGTGCAATCGGTCTGGGCCGTTCTCGCCCTGCCGGCCGCCGTACTGATCGGTTTCGCGTTCGGAGCCGTCGGGATGGCGGCGACCACCTTCATGCGCGGATGGCCCGACTTCGACTTCGTCAACCTTGCGCTTCTGCCGCTGTTCTTGTTCTCCACGACGTTCTATCCGTTGTCCGTCTATCCGCGCTGGCTGCAGCTCGTCGTGGAGTGCACGCCGCTTTTTCACGGAGTCGCGCTGACCAGATCGCTCACCCTCGGCTTCGTGGGATGGGACTCGCTCGGTCACGCCGCGTATCTGGTCGCGATGGGATCGATCGGCCTGGCTGTCGCCGGCCGGCGAATCAAGAAGCTCCTGCTGAGCTAGCGTGCCGGGCTCATCCCTCCGAAACAAGCGCGTCCACGAACTCGGCGGCGTCGAAGTCCACGAGGTCCTCCGCTCCTTCGCCGAGCCCGACCAGCTTGATCGGTATGCCGAGCTCCGAGCGGATCGCCAGCGCAATCCCGCCCTTGGCCGTGCCGTCGAGCTTGGTGAGCACTACGCCTGTGACGCCGACCGCGTCCGCGAACTGGCGGGCCTGGACGAGACCGTTCTGCCCGGTGGTCGCGTCGATGACGAGCAACACCTCGGTCACCTGGCCGGGTGGGCGTTCGGCCACCCGCCGAAGCTTTTTCAGCTCCTCCATGAGGTTGGTCTTCGTGTGCAGGCGGCCGGCTGTGTCTGCGAGCACCAGATCGACGCCTCGGGCCGCGGCGTGCTGCACCGCGTCGAATACGACGGCACCAGGATCCCCGCCCTCATTGCCACGCACGACGTCGGCGCCCACGCGCACCCCCCACGTCTCGAGCTGATCCGCCGCGGCGGCTCTGAACGTGTCGGCCGCGGCCATCACCACCTTGTGGCCCGAGCGCGCCTCACGTTGCGCCAGCTTGGCGAGCGTGGTGGTCTTGCCGACTCCGTTGACGCCGACCATCAGCCACACGGTCGTTCCCTCGCCCGCGAAGTGGAGCTGCGTGTCGCCGGCGAGGGACTCGACCAGATCCTCTTTCAGCCCTTCGATCAAGACGTCGGGATCGCTGATGCTCTCCTGCTTCACGCGGGTGCGGAGGCTGTCGAGGATGCTCGTGGTCAGGTTGGCGCCGACGTCGGCGAGGATCAGCGCCTCCTCGAGCTCTTCCCACGTCGCTTCATCGATGCGTCCCCGCAAGCGGACCGATCCGATGTAGCCGGCGAACAGCTGGCGAGCCCGCCCGAGACGATCCCTGAAACGAGGCGGCGCCCCGACCGCTTCGAGTTCGACCGGCTCCTCTACCTCTACTGCCTCTACCTCGAGCGGCTCGACCTCGACCGGCGCCTCGACCTCGACGGGCGCCTCCACCGGGGCCGGTGGGGCCTCGACCTTCGGCTCTTCGGGCGGCGCTTCCACCTTCGGCCTCGCCGCCTCAGGCGGGCGGGTTACCTCCGGGCGCGGCGGTGCCGGGGGCGCTTGTCGGCGGCGCCGGCCGGTGACAATGAAGCCCGTCGACAGCACCAGCACCAGCGCCAGCACTATGAGCACGACGATCACGGTGAGCATGGCTTTGCGAGCCTACCGGGGACGCACAAGTCGCCCGGCGGGCTCTGCCGGGGTTTGGCCGCTAGTTGGTTGCGGCGGCGGACACGCGCTCGCTAACCACCCGGGACGAACCGCCGGGCACCATCGTGACCCCGTACAAGCAGTCGGCCGCCTCCATAGTGCGCTTCTGGTGGCTGACGATCAGGAGCTGGGCTTCGTCCCTGAACTCGTGAACCAGGTCCAAGAACCGGTGCAGGTTCACGTCGTCGAGCGCGGCCTCGACCTCGTCCATCATGTAGAAGGGCGACGGCCGGGAACGGAACACTGCGAACAGGAACGCCAGCGCGGTGAGGCTGCGCTCCCCGCCAGACAGCAGCGACAGCCGCCGGACGTTCTTTCCAGACGGTCGCGCCTCGACCTCTATGCCGGTTTCGAGGAGCTGCTCGGGGTCGGTCAGTCGAAGCCGGCCTTGGCCGCCGGGGAAGAGGGTTGAGAACAGGCGCTCGAAGTTGTCTGCGACGTCGGCGTAGGCCGCCCGGAAAACCTCGACGATCTCCGCGTCTATCGCCCTGATCACCTTGGTCAGCTCCCTGCGTGCCCGGCGAACGTCCTCCAGTTGGGCCTCGAGGAAGTCGTGGCGCTCCATGAGCGCGGTGTGCTCTTCCAGAGCCAGCGGGTTGATCGGTCCCATCAGCCGCAGCTCGCGTTCGAGCTCGGCGCGGCGGCTCGTGGCGCTGGTGCCCGGGGGGAGCTCGGGGCATTCCGCTCCTCGTATCGCCTCGGGCTCGCAGTCCAAGTCGCGGCGGATCGTCTCGGTGAGCGTTTCCAGCCGCACCCGGGCTTCGGTGTCGCTGAGTTGGACCCGGGAGATCCGCTCTCGGATCTCGGAGAGCTGACGCTCCGCGGCGCTCCTCTGCCGGCGCAGTTGGTCCAGCTTTTCGACCCGCTCTCGATCGGCCTCCGCCTGGACTCGCCGGGCGTCACGCAGACGGGCGACGGTCGTGGCGGTGGCTTGTTCCCTGTCCAGCACAAAGGCGAGGAGCCTTCCGGTCACTTCGGACGCGCGCTCGAGGTTGACTCGACGGGTTTGGGCTTCCTCCCGCTCGGTCACGTTGCGCCTGAGCCGTTCCTCGACTTCCCGGAGCCGGCGCTCGGTGAGGCTCCGGCGTTCCTCGAGGCCCGCAGCCCGAACCTCCAGATCCCGGCGCATAGCAGCGACGGCTGCCGATCGTTCGGCCAACCGTGAGCGTGCCGCCCGTTCCGCCGCGGCGCGCTCCGCCTCGGCCTCGGCGGCCTGCTCGAGCGCCGGCAGGATCGCCTCTAGTTCTGAGACTCGTGCTCGTTCGCGGGTCAGCCTTTCTTCGAGCTCGGCGCGTTGCGCTCTTCCCGCCTCCAGCTCGCTTTGCGCCTCGGCAAGCTCGTGCTCCGCCCGCCGGAGGCCTTCCTCCGAGGACCGCCGGCGACCCTGACCGGACTCCTGCGCTTTGCTTGCTGCCGTCGCGGCATGCCTTGCGGCTTCGGCTTCGCGAGAGGCGCGTGCATGCGCTGCCTCAGCCTCGGCGACCCTGGACGCGGCTGCCTCGACCTGCCGTCGGGCTTCCTCCACCGCTGCCGCCGTCGCGCCCGCCCCCCCGGCTCCCGCTCGCCAAAGTCCGCCTGAGAAGCGGTCGCCGTCGGTGGTGACCACGATCAGATTCGGGTAGGCGATGGCGACGTCCAGCGCCTGCGACCATGAGCCTTCGGCGACGACGGTCGAGCCGAGCAGCTGGTCGAGGAGCGCCTCGACGCCCGGGAGCAAGGCTCTGGCTCGCCGGCGGAGCGGTTCGGCGCCAGAAACGTGGGCCGCCGCAGCTCGGGGCGCGTCGAGGTCGGGGAGGGCGACGACCGCCCCGGCTCCGCCGTGTCGGTGGAGCTCCTCCAGCCCTTTTCTGGCCGCGTCGAGGTTTTCGACCACTACGGCTGCGAGGACTTCCCCGGCTGCCGCCTCGAAGGCGGCCTCGAGCCCAGGGTCGATCTCGACCAGCTCCATCAGCGTGCCGACGACGCCCCCGACGCCGGCGAGGCGCTCGGCGCCCGCTCGGGCCCTGGCGTGAGCCAGAGCCTGAGACAGCGCCTCCTCCCTTGCCATCCACCGCTGGTGGTCGGCGTCGGCGGCACGCCGGCGGTCGGCAACGGCGGCGAGCTCCGCTTCGGCTGACGCCTCGGCTGCCCGCGCGTCCTGCTCGGCACGCGCGAGCTCGGGAGCGCGCTGTATGGCCTCGGCGGCGGCCTCACGGAGACGGGTCGCCTCGCCTTCGAGCCTGGTCGACCGCTGGGCGATGACCTCTAGCCGCGCCTCGAGTCGCCGCAGCTCTCCGGCCGAGCGGTCGAGCGCGGCGCGAAGGCCTCCGAGCTCGCCCCGCACCTCCGCCGCCGGGTCGCCGATCGGACTCTCGTCCCCGCCCCATTGGGTTTCCACCGCCTCCGTCTCCTCCGCGAGGGCCCGCTCGGCCTCGGTGAGCTCGTCCGCGACCGGCATGAGGTTGAGCGCGTCTTGGTCGGTTGCCTGGAGCCGCTCGACCAGAGCCGCGGCCTCTGCCTCGAGGCTGGCCACGACGTCGACGTCGACGGTCGCCGACATCGAACGCTGGATCGAGCGTTGGCGCTCGTTGAGCAGGGCAACCATTCCCGAGGCTCTCGCCTTCAGTGCCTCGGCGCGGGACAGCAACTCTCCCAGGTCCGACTGAAGATTCGCCCCGGAGCTGTGCGCCTCGGCCTCACTGGCCAGGATCTGGGCATCCAGGCGGCCCAATGCCAAGCGCACCTGCTCTTCGGTGCGGGCGAGGTCGGCCTTGTCACGCGCCGCGCCGGCGAGCCGGGCCTCGACGTTGGTCAGGTCGCGGCCGAGCAGGTGGCGTCGGACCGCGTCGAGCTCAGCCACCAGGTCTCCGTGACGGCGCGCCGCCTCCGCCTGCTTCTCGAGGGGCCGCAGCTGGCGGCGGACCTCCCTCAGAAGATCCTGCAGCCGGACGAGGCTGGCTTCGGTGGACTCGAGCCGGCGCTCCGACTTCTCCTTGCGCCGGCGGTACTTGAGGATGCCCGCCGCTTCCTCGATGATCAGGCGTCGCTCCTCGGGCCGGGAGTTGAGCACCGCGTCGAGGTTGCCCTGCGAGACGATGGTGTGCTGCTGCCGCCCCACCCCGGTGTCAGAGAGAAGCTCCTGGATGTCCAGCAACCGGCAGGGGACCCGGTTGATCGCGTACTCGGACTCGCCGGTCCTGAACAGAGTCCTGGTGATGGTTACCTCGGAGAACTCGATTGGCAGGAGGCCTGCCGAGTTGTCGATGGTCAACGAGACCTCGGCCCGGCCGAGCGCAGGTCGCTTTGACGAGCCGGCGAATATGACGTCCTCCATCTTCGACGAGCGAACTGTGCGCGGTCCCTGCGCACCTAGAACCCACGCCACCGCGTCCACGATGTTCGACTTGCCGCTCCCGTTGGGTCCGACAACGACCGTCACGCCCGGCTCGAACTCGAGCGTCGTCGAGTCGGCGAAAGACTTGAATCCCTTGAGGGTCAACGACTTTAGGAACACAGGATCTCAAACCTAGCTTTGGGAGGACTGACCGGTCTCACCCCTCCACGCTGCCTGCTGCCGCCTCAGGAGTGGTGGATTTCCCGATCAGATTTGGCAGTGGGGGCAGGAGAACCCGCTCCTGCCGTTGGAGCGCACCCTGACGATCGGCGTGCGGCACCTCGGGCACGGCTGGCCCTCCCGCCCGTAGACGTTGTGCTGCGTCTGGTAGTCGCCGACGTCTCCGTTGATGTCCCTGTACTGCTCGTCGGCAAGCGACGACCCTCGGTGTTTTACCGCCTCCTGAAGCGTTTCGATCATCGAGCGGAACAGACGGCGGATCTCCTGCGCTGTGAGCTGGTCGGAGCTGCGGTCCGGAGCCAAGCCAGCCGTGAACAGAATCTCGTCCGCATAGATGTTGCCTATCCCGGCGACGAAACGCTGATCCATGAGCAGCGGCTTCAACTTCGTGCGTCGTGCCGCGAGAAGCTCGGCGAACCGGGTCCAAGCCATCTGGTCTTCGATCGGGTCGAAGCCCAGGTGGGCAAGTTCGGGAACCTCCGCCTCCAGAGCCTCAGGGGTGGTCACGAAGAGCTCGCCGAAGGTTCGCGGGTCCACGAACCGCATCTGGGGAGCTCCCACGAAGCTGATCACGACGTGAGTGTGTTTCGGCAGCGGCTCCCTCGCAGTGCCGCGAAGGATCTGCCCGCTCATGCCCATGTGCGCGACCAGGACATCGCCGTTGTCAAGCTGCATAAGGAGGTACTTCCCGCGCCGCCTGGTCGACGTGAGCTTGCGTCCCTCGAGCTTCGATATGAATTCCTTAGAGCCCGACCGGCCTCCGTGGCGGCGTATGGACCGGTTCCCCGTCACCTCCACCTTTTTGATCTTGTGGTTGAGGAACTCTTTCTCGACGTCCCGGCGGATGGTTTCTACTTCGGGTAATTCAGGCACGGTGGCTCCCTACCTCTCCGTCCTGCGCAGCTCGCCGGTAAGCCCCTCCACGGCCCGCGCGTTGTGGATCCCGCTCGTCCTGAGCGCTTCCCATGCCTGGCGTGCCGCCGCCTGTTCCGCTTGTTTCTTCGAGCGACCGCGCCCTACGCCTCTTGCCGAGCCGAGCACCTCCACGACCGCCTCGAACTCCTTGGCGTGATCGGGCCCCTCATCGGTCACCGAGTACACGGGGAGCTGGTCGAACGACCGCGCGCAAAGCTCCTGAAGCCTGGTCTTGTAGTCGTGCCCTCCCGGGCCGGCCGCTCCGGTTTCGATCCGTTCCCCCAGAAGTCTCATCACCAGCCTGTCGGAGGCGTCCCAGCCCCGGTCGATGTAAACCGCTCCTATCAGGGCTTCCATCGCATCGGCCAGGATCGACGGCTTCTCCCGCCCTCCCGACTGGTCCTCGCCTTTGCCGAGCAGAAGAGCGTCGCCGACTCCCAGCTCGACCGCGATCTCCGCGAGGGCCGCCGAGTTGACAACCGAAGCACGTACCTTCGCCAGCTCCCCTTCGGACATGTCGGGGTAGGTCTGGAACAGGTGAACGGTGACAACCAACCCGAGCACCGCGTCGCCCAGAAACTCGAGCCGTTCGTTAGAGCTGGTGCCAAGGTTCTCCGCGCACCACGACCGGTGGGCGAGCGAGAGCGACAGCAGCGACGGGTCGCGGATGTCCCACCCCAGTCGGCGGGCTAGGTCGTTCTGTGCCTCGGACCGGTCAGCTTCTGTCGGCAGCGCCAAGCCTCCGTCCGGCGCCCGGTCAGGCCGCCTGCAGCTTTGCGACGACGTAGTCGACCGCGTCACGGACAGTTTTGAGGTCCTCGAGGTCCTCGTCGTCGATCCTGAAACCGACCGTCCTCTCGGAGAGCTCCTCCTCCAACGCCTCGACGAGCTCGATGAGGGCCAACGAGTCGGCTCCGAGATCGTCGCCGAAGGACGCTCCCTCGGTGATCGTGTCCGGGCTTACCTCGAGAATGTCCGCGAGGCAGCCCCGGATCATTTCGAAGACCTCGTTACGGCTGAGCGGGCTTCGCTCGACGTGGGTCTCAGCTGGCACGTGTTCTCCCTAAGGTGGGGTCGCAGGAATCGACGGCCCCGAAGCGGCGGTCCAAAATCGTGACAGAAATGTTACCTCGCGAGGCGTCGATAGCGACCTCACCCGCCGACGTGCGTCATGAGTGAATTTCTATGACTGTGAGTATTTATTAAGCTGTCTTGACCGCCTTCTACTGGCCGGCGACCGCAGCCCGGAGCTGCCCTAACAGGCCTGCCTGAGCCGCCTGGTGGCCCACCCTGACGGCGTTGACGATGGCTCTCGCCGAGGACGATCCGTGGCTGATGATGCAGACCCCGTCCACGCCGAGGAGCACGGCTCCGCCGTAGGTGTCGGGGTCGAGCTCGGTGGCCAGCGGCATCAGCGCCGGCATGAGGACCTCGGATGACGCCTTGGTCTCCTCGGTGGATCCGAGGGCGCCCAGGACGGCGTTGAACGCGAACTTCATGGCCCCCTCCAGCGTCTTCAGCACCACGTTGCCGGTAAATCCGTCGGTGACGACAACGTCGACGGCGTCGGTCATCACGTCGCGACCCTCGACGTTCCCGAGGAATGTGACCGCTGGGCCGGCCTCGCCGGCGGCGAGCAGCGCGTGGGTCTCCTTGGTCAGCGGGTTGCCCTTCCCGGGCTCCTCGCCGATCGACAGCAGACCGACTCGAGGCTCGGCGATGCCGAAGCGCTGCCGGGCGAACGCCGAACCCATTTGGGCGAACTGCACCAGCCAGGCAGCGCTGCACTCGGAGTTGGCGCCGGCGTCTATGAGGATCGTCGGAGTCGAACCCGGCACCGGGATGGGCGTCGCTATGGCCGGGCGCGCGACGCCCGAGATCCTTCCCATCCGGAAGAGGGCGCTCGCCATCGTGGCGCCTGTGTTGCCTGCGCTGACCATCGCCGACGCCCGCCCGTCGCGCACCGCCTCGGCAGCGCGCAGAAGAGACGAGTCCTTCTTGGACCGGACCGCCTTGGCAGGGTCGTCGTGCATCTCGATGACTTCCGACGCCGGGATGACTTCGATCCCGCCGGTGTCACCGACCCGTTCGGGGTCCCCAACCAGGACTACCGGCAGGCCGGCCTCTGCGGCCTGGCGGGCGCCCGCGACGATCTCGGCGGGCGCCTTGTCTCCGCCCATCGCGTCGACCGCGACGGGCAGGGACGCCGGTTCAGCCAACGTCGATGGCCTGCCGCCCCTTGTACCAACCGCACGTCGGGCAGACCACGTGGGGCAGCTTGGCGTTGTGGCACTGGGGGCAGATGCTCCGCGCAGGACTGTTGAGGACCCACGCGCTCGCCCGCCGGCTGCGGCTCTTGGCTTTTGACGTCTTTTTCTTCGGGACGGCCATCGTCTCGTTCCTGTCTTTTGTCGCTGAGGTCTCTCGTGGGGGGGTGGACCGGTGCTTTCCCCGTCTGAGGGCTGGTCCGCACAACGGATCACAACCGATCCGCGCAGGGCCACCGGCGGCCCGGCCGTCCGGAGAGTCTAGGCGGTCATTTGGACGGGCGCTCCTTCAGAGCGTCGAGAGCCGCCCACCGGGGGTCCGCCGGCGCAGTCGCGCAGTCGCACGTCCCGGCGTTCAGGTCGGCTCCGCAGGTGGGGCAAAGCCCGCGGCACGCGTCGCTGCAAAGCGGCGCAAGCGGCAGCTCAAGGAGAAGTGCGTCGCGAACCAGCGGTTGCAGGTCGAGGACCTCGCCTGAAAGCGGGTAGGTCTCCTCGTCCTCCTCGGTCTTGTCGCGATCGTGGGGCCGGTAAAGCTCGCGGACGCGAGTGTGCAGCTCGCCGGAAAGGGGGTCGAGGCACCGGCGGCACTCGCCTCGCCACGGCGCGGTCAGGTCCGCGGTGACTTCGATACCACCGTGAACGGAGTCCAGGGTGGCGTCGGCCAGGACGACCGCGTCCGCAGGGACGACGCTCCCCGCAACCGCGAGTTCGCCGACTCGTCCGGATCGCTGTTCCTGCCGGCGGACACCAGGCGAGCGCTTCAGTGTGGTGATCGACACCAACCACGGGTTTTGAGCCACGCCTCCAGTAAACAGGCTGCTAGGTCAGATCCTGGTCGAAGAATGCGTCCTCGCCGACGGCGCCGTTGGAGTCGCTGCCGGCGATGGAGACGTCTCCCTGTTCGACGACCGGCGGCGGTGTGACCGATAGCTTCTCCCGGCCGGCGGTGACCGTCTTCATCGTGCGGTCCAGAACGACCTCGAAGGCGGCGAGCTTCTGGTCGCAGTAGTCCTCCGCTTCCAGGCGCAACCGGCGGGCCTCGTCCCGGGCGTCCTCGACGATACGCCTAGCGCTCTGCTGGGCCTCGCGCACGATTTCGGTTCGCTGGACCATGCGCTCGGCTTGAAGTCGGGCGGCTTGGAGGATGTCTTCGCCCTCGCGGTGCATTTTGGCGAGGAACTCCTCGCGCTCCTTCAGCATCCAGCGGGCTTGCTTGGTCTCTTCGGGAAGACGCTGGCAAGCCTCGTCGAGCAGCTCCAGCACCTCTTCCTTGTTGTCGAGTTTGACCGACGACGACAGGGGCAGGGTCCGGGTTCCTTCGATGATCTCGATGACCCTGCGGATCAAACCTTCCGTGTCATGGGTGGCAGAAGCGCCGTCCAAGAGGCTCATACCGTCGCCTCTTTTCTCGACGTTGCGCGGCTCGTGCTCCTCGCGGTGCCACGAAGTGGGCTCACCCCGTCGACCGAGAACTTCTCGCGAAGCTTTCGAAGGACCGGTTCGGGGACGGTGAATCCGACCCGATCGGCGCCGCCGAAGCGAGCGAAATCCCTGACGTACTTCGATGCGATAAACGAGTACTCGGACGACGACGGAATAAACAGTGTTTCGACGGCCGCGACTTTCTTGTTCATTTGTGCCTGCTGAAGCTCGGCTTCAGCGTCGGATGCAACCCGAAGTCCCTTGATGATCACGTCGGCTCCAATTTCTCGAGCCAGGTCCACCACCAGACTGGACAAAGGGGCCAAACGGACATTCGGCAGATGGGCGACCGACTCGGCGATCATCTCCTGCCGCTCGTCGAGCGTGAACAGCGGTTCGCCCTTCTGGGTGTTGCGCATTGGTGCCACAACGACCTCTTCGAAGAGCTTGGACGCGGCTTCCACTATCTCGAGGTGACCGTTGTGAAAGGGATCGAATGATCCCGGGAAAAGGGCGGTCCTCAAATCTCACCTTCTTGGCGGAACTGCAATCGTGACCACGGTACCGCCGTATTTTCTCACCTTCACAGTCTCCCATGCTGGTCCGGGATCCCAGGGGTCGCCTGACTCGGCGACCAGGAGACCCGTCCGGCCCTGCAGTTCGTCCATCAGCGCCGGCCATTCTTCGTAGTCGTAAGGCGGATCGGCCAGGACGACGTCGACCGGATCCATCGTCGATACGAACCGGAGCGAGTCGCCTCCCAGCACTCTCGCTTGCGACGCCAGATCCCCAAGGACCGACAGGTTCCGGGTGATCGCGTCCCGCGCACCGCGGTCGTTGTCGACGAACGTCACCTGGTTCGCGCCGCGGGACAAGGCCTCGATTCCCAGGGCTCCGCTGCCCGCAAACAGATCGACGATCGACGCGCCCTCCACCGCCTCCATGCTCGCCAGGATCGAGAACAACGCCTCGCGAACCCTGTCGCTCGTCGGCCTCGTCCGGTTTCCGGCCGGGGCACGAAGTTGGCGCCCCCGGGCCACGCCCCCAACCACCCTCACGAGCCGAACCTCATGGGCCCAACCAACAGACAGGCACGGTAAGGGTGGTATGCACAGAAATTGGCTTCAGCTCTTGAACAGGAATTCTCTGTCCTCGTCGTCGAGCAACAGTCCGATCTCGGCTGCCAGCTCGGGGAGACCTTCGAGACCGGGGTAACGGTCGACCAGTTCGAAAGCGACATCGCGCGCCCTCGCAACCATCGGCCGGTCCCTCCGCAAGGATGCGAGCTTCAGGTCGGTTACTCCCTTCTGCCGGGTGCCGAGAATGGTGCCCTCACCTCGAAGGTCGAGATCGACCTCGGCGAGCTCGAAGCCGTCCGTCGTGCGCTCGAGCGCGCTGAGCCTCTCTTCGGCGTCGGGCGTCGTTCCCTCACCGAGTAGAAAACACCACGACGCGTGCTCCCCTCTCCCGACCCTCCCCCGAAGCTGGTGCAGCTGAGCTATGCCGAAACGGTCGGCGTCTTCGATCACCATGACCGTCGCGTTAGGGACATCGACTCCAACCTCGATGACTGTCGTTGCCACCAGGACGTCGAGGTTGCCGGATCGGAAGTCGGTCATGACCGACTCCTTCTCCTTTGAGGACAGTTGCCCGTGGAGAAGCCCCAACCGAAGTCCCTCCAACTCCGCGGACGCGAGTCGGTCTCGTTCATCGGAAGCCGATCGAGCCTGAATGCGCTCCGAGTCCTCGACCAGCGGGCAGACGACGTAAGCCTGCCGGCCCTCCCTCGCCTCCGCTCGGACCTTGTCCCAAGCCAACACTTCCTCGAGCGGCCCCCGGACCCAACTGGTGACGATCGCCGTTCGACCGGGTGGAAGCTCGTCCAGCACCGTCGTGTCCAAGTCGCCGTACACGGTCATCGCGGCTGTCCTCGGTATCGGTGTCGCGGTCATAACCAGCACGTCCGGGATCACTTCGCCACTGCCCTTCGAACGCAGCGCAGCCCGTTGCTCGACGCCGAAGCGGTGCTGCTCGTCGATCACGACTGCGCCGAGCGACCTGAAAACAACCGACTCTGTGAGAAGAGCGTGCGTTCCGATCAGCACGTCAACCTCTCCTGACTCCAGTCCGGCGTGCAGACGGGTTCGCTCCGCCGCAGTGGTGCGGTTGGTCAGCAACTCGACCCGCAAGGGGCGTTCGGCGAAAAGCGTGTTCGGGCTCGGCACGTTCAATCCCTCGACCAGAGCGCTCACGCCGGCGAAGTGCTGCTCGGCGAGCACTTCGGTTGGAGCCATCAGAGCACCTTGGTGCCCGCCCTGAACGGCGGTCAGGAGGCACGCCACCGCGACCACGGTTTTCCCGGCGCCCACGTCGCCCTGCAAGAGCCGGTGCATCGGATGCGGCCCGGCCATGTCGGCGACGATCTCGGCAATCGCCTTTTCCTGCGCGGCGGTGAGGGAAAAAGGAAGGGCCTCGCGGAACCGGGCCACCAGTTCCCCCTCCACGTTGTGCCGGATGCCGGTTGCTTCGCTCTCGACCGCCTTCTTCCTCAACACCAGGGCGACCTGGAGCCTCAGCAGCTCGTCGAAGGCGAGACGGTCGCGGGCCTGCCGGGCGGCCTCGAGGGTGGCGGGCTCGTGGATCTGCTGCATCGCGGTGTCCCGGTCGATCATCGCGAGCTGTTTCAGGAGGTCGGCCGGAAGGGGGTCCTCGAGCGGTCTCGCTCGACGGAGCGCCTCGGCGATCCAGCCGGCCAGCTGCCAGGTCATGAGACCGACCTTTTCGGACTGGGGGTACACCGGCACGATCCGCCCGGTCCGATCGCCGATGAGATCAACGACCGGATTGGTCATCTGGAGGCGCCCGCGGTACCGCTCGCACTTACCGAAAACGACAGCCTGAGTGCCCTCGGAGAGCTGCTTGGCGCGCCAAGGTTGGTTGAAGAAAGTCGCCTTCAAATAACTCGAGCCGTCGAAGAAGTCGACCTCCACGAGAGAGCGTCCCTGCCTGGTCCGCCGGGCGTTGACGCGCCGGACCGCTCCGAGCACCATCGCCTCGTCGCCTTCCCGGAGATCGACTATCTCGGCCTGGTTGGTCCGGTCGATGTATCGCCTCGGGTAATGGGTGAGGAGATCGAGAACCGTCTCGATGCCCATCGCGGACAGAGCCTCGGTGTTCTTCGGTCCGACGCGACTGAGCCGCTGCACGCCTGTCTCGGCTAGACGTGGGAACGAGGCCATCAGCCCAAGATAGGTACTAGCTTGCGACCTTCATGCGCTTGGCGTCGCCCCGGCCCTCGATTATTCGATACTGAACAGGTACGGGTATACAGGCTGACCGCCCTGATGCACTTCGGCATTCATTTCAGGGTGGTGCTCATCGAGCCACTCGGTGATTCGCCGGGTTGCGCCCACCGAGGATCCATCGCCGGCGATGATCGTGACGATCTCGTGGTGCTGCGGGTCGATCAGCTTGCTCAACAGCCCGGTTGTCGCATCGCCGAGGTCTGGCGCGACAACCTCGATTCCTGTTCGGGACAGGCCTAGGTAGTCGCCCTCCGATATTGGACCTGCCTCGCAGACACTGTCGCGCACCGCGCGTGTGACCTCTCCGGCGACCACGTGTGCGGCGCTTCCGGACATGAGCGCCGCGTTCGAGTCGGCATCGCCTTCGGGGTCGTACTCGAGCAACGCCGCGAAACCTTCCTGGATCCCTCGGGTCGGTACAACCCGAACCAGCTTCGAGGCTTCAGTTGCAGCCTGCTCGGCGACCGGGACGATGTTCTTGTTGTTCGGCAGGATCACGACCTGCTCGCCCGGGGCAGCGTCAACGGCTGCAAGCAACTCGGCCGTCGATGGGTTCATCGACTGGCCGCCGCTGACGAAGTGATGGACGCCGAGCGACCGGAAGATCCGACGGATGCCGTCGCCGGTGCAGACCGCCACGACCGCGCACGCGACCGACTCTTCCTGCGGTTCTTCGTCCAGGCCCGCCTGGGAGGCGTCGCGCACCCAGCGTTCCTCCTCGACCTCCTCCCAAAGGTCCGAGACCCTTATCTTCCTCGGCCTTCCGGCATCGAGGGCCGCTTCGACCGCCGAGCCGATGTCGTCGGTGTGGATGTGGCAGTTCCAGAGCCCGTCGCCTCCAACCACCACGATCGAGTCGCCGATGCCCGCCCATACCTCCCGGAAGGCCGGGACCAGCTCGTCCGGGGCCTCGAGGAAGAACATCACCTCGTAGCGCAGGCCGCTTTCGTTGTCCTCCCCGTACCCGGACGTATCGGCTTCGCCGGCGACAGACACGTCAGACCCGGCGGATTCCCCGGTGGCCGGGGCATCCGGGAGAGGCCTCCCGTCGGCGACGTGCAGCAGCGCATCCAGCATGAGCACAAGGCCCGACCCCCCGGAGTCGACCACACCCGCCGACTTGAGGACGGGAAGCATCTCGGGTGTCCGCCTGAGTGCCTCGTCGGCCGCGGACTTTGCGGCCACAAGAACAGGCAAGAGCCCCTGCGAAGCCCCTGCAGCTGCCGCCGCTTCGGAGGCAGCCCTGGCGACCGTGAGGATGGTGCCCTCGACAGGATGCTGGACGGCTCGGTAGGCGCCCTCCGCGGCTCGCCCGAGGCCGTCGATCAGGACAGCCGCGTCGACTCCGTCACAGTCGCGAGCTGCTTCGGCGAGACCTCTCAAGATCTGGGACAGGATCACCCCGGAGTTGCCTCGGGCCCCCATGAGGGAGCCATAGCTGATCGCCTGGGCGACGGCTGCCATGTCGGTGGCGTCTCGGTCAGCGATCTCCTTGACCACCGATTCGAGGGTGAGCGCCATGTTGGTCCCGGTGTCGCCGTCTGGGACCGGGTAGACGTTGAGCCGGTTGATCCGCTCCTGATGGGCGCGCAGCGCGTCGCGGTACGCGGCGATGGCCGTGACCAGGTCACCGGCGGTCAGCCGCTCCAGCGTCTGCATTAAATGGATGCTAACCTGGCCGGCCGGCCCGGTCGGGCCTGTGGAGTGCCGGCCAGTCGAGTCCGACAGGTTCTGCCGGCTCTAGTCAGCGAGGTGTGCGTTCCCGATGGCAGCGGTTTGTGAGGTGTGCGGCAAGCGGCCGTCCTTCGGTATGAGCATCAGCCACTCGCACCGCCGGACAAAGCGTCGTTGGAACCCCAACATCCAGCGGATCCGGGCGATCGTCGACGGGACACCGCGACGGGTGCACGTCTGCACCTCGTGCATACGCGCCGGCAAGATCACCAAAGCGGTTCGCTAACCCCGTTCGGGGCCGCGAAGAATCTTTAGACCGCGGGCGGTTCCAGGGGCTGCCCGGGGTCCGACGCCCCTGCCAGCAGGCGCATCACGTCCTCACGCCGGAAGCGGAGATGTCCGCCCATGGTGCGGAGGCTCGGAAGCTTCCCTGCCGCAGCCCAGTTGATCACCGTGCGCTCGGTGACGTCGAACATCACGGCGACCTCGTGGCTGCGGAGAAGGTGATGCTGATCGGTTCCGCGCTTGTCCGACCCGTTACGGGCGGGGACGGCCGGGGTGATCCTCGCCGCCGCCGGCCGGAGGTCGGCTCGTGCGAAGGGCGCGGGCCGCCGGATGCTCACAAGGTGCCCGGCGATCTGGCGGGCCATCGAGGTCAACGCGCGGTGCTCCCGCTTGGTGAGCTGCCGGACCCAGCGGTCCAGGACTGCAACAACCCCGAGGAGAGCTCCAGAGTCGCTGCGGAGCGCGATCCCGTAGGCCCACCGCATCGAGTGAGGCGGGTGGACCAGGGGGCTCGAGGGGAGCGAAGTGACCATGTCGACGATTTCGAAAGGCTCGGTTCGGCCGGAGAGCATGACGAAGAGCTGCCCGTCGTTGAGTCCCTCCTTCGAGTCCAGACCGTACGAAAGGGTGCTCCATGTCCCGTCCGGTTGGGGAACCGAGAGAACCGCGGCAGGCGTCTGGCAAGCGAGAGCCCCGAGCATCAGCAGGTCCAGGAAAGCCTGGCCAGGAGCGGCCGGCGCGGCAGTCATGACTCGGTGGGCGACTTCGGCGTCGGCGAGCAGTGCTCTAGGAGCGTCGAGGCCCGGCCCGACCGGAACAGCCAGGCTCGGGCTCGGGCTCGAAGCGCCTGCACGGGGGAGGGAATCCGGCATGCATAGGATCTCGGCGCGCACGCCGCGTCACTTGAGCGCTAGTGCCCCTCGATCGATGTGATGTCATCCAGGCCTTGGTCCGCCGCTCTACTCCATTGGCTTGCGGGACCAACCCGGGTTGACCGGTCCTACGCCGGAGCCGACGTCCGGCCCGCCGACGATCGCTGCCGTGACGAAGTCCTTCGCGGACTTACACGCGGCGAGGATGTCCTTGCCGCGCGCTAGCTCGGCGCAGATCGCAGCCGACAGGGTGCAGCCTGTGCCGTGGGTGTTCCGGCCCGGGATCCTGGGACCCTCGAGAAAATGGACCTCCCCCTCCCACCACAGCACGTCCGTCGAATCGGGGCCTTCCATGTGGCCTCCTTTGACGAAGACGGCCCGCGCCCCGCGCTCCGCGATCTGACCGGCCGCGGCGACCATTCCTTCGAGACCGTCGACCGGGCGTCCGAGGATCGCTTCCGCCTCGGGAAGGTTGGGGGTCGCCACCGCGCAGATCGGAAGAAGCAGGTCGCACAGGACGCCGATCGCTGTCTTCTCGAGAAGCATCTCGCCGTGGCTGGTAACGAGTACCGGGTCGATCACCAGCGGCGAGATCTCGCACCTCGACACGGCCGACGCGACCGCCTGGATGACCCCGCTGTTGCCGAGCATCCCGGTCTTGGCGGCGCAGACACCTAGGTCCATCGCCACGGACTCGATCTGAGCCTGGACGAGCTGCGGCGGAAGCACCATCGCGTCCTGAACGCCGAGAGTGTTCTGCGCGGTCACGCCCGTGATCGCGGACGTGCCCCACACCCCGAAAGCCTCGAAAGTCTTCAAGTCGGCCTGTATGCCGGCACCGCCCCCCGAGTCCGAGCCGGCGATCGTCAGCGCCACCGGGATGGTCGACAAGCGGCCGCCGGGCGTCACCAACGGTGCTCCCAACCGGCGGGCGACAGCTCCGCTCCGTTCATCCGCAGAACCCCGGCCCCTTGAACGCACACGCCGATGCGGATCGGCTGCCGCAAACCCCCGAAGGCGGGAAGGACCTCGGCCTCCGGAGGAGCACAGAACACAAGCTCGAAGTCTTCCCCGCCGTGAAGCCCTTCGTCTAGAGATGCCCCAACCGCGACGGGGACCTCGGCGAGGTCGACGTCGACTCCTGATGATCCCGCGAGGTGACCGAGGTCGGCGGCCAGCCCGTCGGACACATCGATCATGGCGGTCGCGCCGGCGAGCCGGGCCGCGCTCCCTTCGGCCAAGCGAGGCACCGGGCGGGCGTGCGCGGCCACGAGTGGATCGCGGTCTCGGATCCCGTCACGGAGGAGCCGGAGGCCGGCGGCCGAGGAGCCCACCGGTCCGGTGACCCAGACCAGATGTCCGGGACGCGCACCACTGCGCAGCACCGGCCGGCCAGGGCAAGTGCCTGACACGGTCACGCTCACTACCAGCTCGCGCGCGTTGGTCAGGTCGCCCCCGACCACAGGGCAGCCGAACGTCTCCGACGCATCTCGTATCCCCCGGTAGAGCTCGTCGAGGTCGGTCCCAGTTGGGCCGGAAACGCTGACAAGGACATAGCCGGGGTCACCCCCCATCGCCGCGATGTCGCTGACCGACGCCGCGACTGCCTTCCACCCGAAATCGGCCAGGCTGGTCAAGGCCAGGTCGGCGTGGACAGCGGCGACCACGGTGTCGACTGCCAGCAACAGGACGCCGTCTCCCGTGGCGGGGAGGACGGCGGCGTCATCGCCGATCCACACCTCGTCGTCGGTCGGCGGGTGGCGCAGGCGGCCGCGAATCGACTCGATCGCGGCAAACTCGCCCGTCACGGCGCTGATCCGTTACCCTCATCCACAAGGGGGAAGCGTAGGCAGTGAAGTAGTCGGATGCTGTAAGGAGAAATTCAAGCCGTGACCTCCACTGAGCCCCTGACGGACCACCCACGCCTCCTCGCGTGGGTCCAGGAGTGGGCAGCCCTCACCGAGCCCGACCAGGTGATTTGGTGTGACGGGTCGGCGGAGGAGTACGACGAGCTGTGCGCTGAGCTCGTAGAAGCGGGGACCTTCACACGGTTGTCCGAAGCTAAGCGGCCGAACAGCTACTGGGCGACATCGGATCCGGGGGACGTTGCCCGCGTCGAGGACCGCACCTTCATCTGCTCAGAGCACGAGGAGGATGCGGGCGCCACCAACAACTGGCGGGATCCGAAGGAGATGAAGAAGGTCCTCCGCGATCTGTACCGGGGGTGCATGCGGGGTCGCACCATGTATGTGGTGCCCTTCTCGATGGGTCCCCTCGGTTCGCCGATAGCCCACATCGGCGTGGAGTTGACCGACTCGGCCTACGTAGCTGCGAGCATGCGAATCATGACCCGTATGGGCCGCGGGGCCCTCGAAGTCCTCGGTAGGGACGGCGAGTTCGTGCCTTGCGTCCACTCGGTCGGCGCGCCTCTCGAAGCAGGCCAGCAGGATGTTCCCTGGCCCTGCAACAGCGAAAACAAATACATAGTCCACTTCCCCGAAACCCGCGAGATCTGGTCGTTCGGCTCCGGGTACGGCGGGAACGCCCTGCTCGGCAAGAAGTGCTTCGCGCTGCGGATCGCTTCTGTCATGGCGCGCGACGACGGTTGGCTCGCCGAGCACATGCTGATCCTCAAGCTGACGTCACCCAAGGGAGAGGTCCGCTACGTAACCGGGGCGTTCCCCTCGGCGTGCGGCAAGACCAACCTGGCGATGCTCATCCCCACCCTCCCCGGCTGGAAGGTCGAGACCATCGGGGACGACATCTGCTGGATGAAGTTCGGCGAGGACGGGCGCCTGTGGGCGATCAACCCCGAGTACGGGTTCTTCGGCGTGGCGCCGGGTACGAACAACAAGACCAACCTCAACGCGATGCTCACTCTCTCCCAGAACTGCATCTTCACCAACACCGCGTTCACCGACGACGGTGACGTTTGGTGGGAGGGAATGACCCAGGACAAGCCGGCGCATCTGACCGACTGGAAACGCCACGACTGGACGCCCGAGTCGGAGACGCCCGCAGCGCACCCCAACGCGAGGTTCACCGCCCCGGCCTCGCAGGATCCGGCGATCGCGCCCGAATGGGAATCACCTCAGGGCGTTCCCATCTCGGCCATTCTCTTCGGCGGGCGACGCTCCAGCGTCATCCCGCTCGTGACCGAAGCGTTCGACTGGCAGCACGGCGTCTTCCTCGGTTCGATCATGGCGTCCGAGACGACGGCAGCAGCCGCGGGAGCGGTGGGCAAGCTCCGCCGCGACCCGTTCGCCATGCTTCCGTTCTGTGGCTACAACATGGCCGACTACTTCAGCCACTGGCTCGACATCGGTGAGAAGAGCGATAGCGACAGGCTGCCCCGTCTTTTTTACGTGAACTGGTTTCGAAAAGGACCGGACGGGAAGTTCCTGTGGCCCGGTTATGGCGAGAACAGCCGGGTCCTCGAATGGGTCTTCGAGCGCTGCGCCGGGCGGGGCGACGCCGTCGAAACACCAATCGGCCTGCTCCCGACCTCCGACGCGATCCCAACCGACGGCGTGGACGTGACACCTACCGACATGGACGAGCTGCTGCGAGTCGACGTCGACGGCTGGAGGCAGGAGGTACCTCTTATCTCCGAGCACTACGAGAAGCTCGGTGACCGGGTCCCCGATGCTCTCTACGACGAGCTGGCCAAGCTCGAAAAACGCCTGGGCTGAAGTCCGGCCGCGCTGGGCACCTAGGATCGGGAAACGGTCCCGGCACAAGGAGTTGATCGATGGGCGTCAGCGCATATGTCCTCATCCAGACCGAGGTCGGGAAGGCCGCTTCGGTCGCCGATCACGTCAGGGACATCTCCGGTGTGATCGCAGCCGACGATGTGACCGGACCGTATGACGTGATCGTGAAGGCCGAAGCCGAGTCGGTAGACGAGCTCGGTCGGATGATCGTCAGCAGGCTGCAGATGATCGAGGGAATCACTCGCACTCTCACCTGCCCCGTCGTTCACCTCGACGGTTGACGAGCTAGTGGATCGCGCCGACCTCGCGGAGCTTCGAGATCTCGTCGCCCGCGAAGCCCCAAGCCGCGAGCGCCTCGTCGGTGTGCATGCCGGCGGCCGGGGGCGGTCCCGAGATCTCCGGCACGGTACGGCTGAACCGGGGCGCCGGCGCCGGTTGGACGACACCGTCGCGCACGACGAACGTCCCTCTGGCCTGATTGTGCGGATGGTCCGGCGCTTCGCCCGGTTCCAGGACCGGGGCGAAGCAAGCGTCGGTCCCCTCGAGGATGGCGCACCATTCGTCGCGCGTCCTGGTCTTGATCAAGGCTGCGAGGCGCTCTTTCATTCGTGGCCATGAGGCGCGGTCCTGCTGGCCCGGCAACGGCCCCAACCCGTCAGCGTCCTCCGCGAGGCCGGTCAAGCGGGTCATGACGTCGTAGAACTGCGGCTCGATCGATCCGAGTGAGATGTACCGGCCGTCGGCGGTCTCGTATACCTCGTAATAGAAGGCTCCTGTGTCGAGCATGTTGGTGCCCCGTCCGTCGCCCCACAGACCCGATGCACGCATGCCGTGGATCATTGCGGCGAGCAGCGCTGCGCCGTCGACCATCGCGGCGTCGATCAACTGACCCTCACCGGAGCGCGACGTTTCGAGCAGCGCGCACACGATGCCGTAGGCGAGCAGCATCCCCCCGCCGCCGAAGTCTCCGATCAGGTTCAGCGGCGGGACCGGCGGTTCACCGGATCTGCCGATCATTCCGAGCGTTCCGCTGAGCGCGATGTAGTTGATGTCGTGGCCGGCCGTCGGCGCGTACGGGCCGTCCTGCCCCCATCCGGTCATCCGGCCGTACACGAGGCGCGGGTTCCGGGCGAGGCAGTCTTCGGGTCCGAGCCCGAGCCGTTCGGTCACGCCGGGACGGAAACCCTCGATCAGAGCGTCCGCGTGTTCAACGAGGCGCAGAACCGCCTCCCTGCCGTCGGGGTGCTTCAGATCGACGCCGACCGATCGCCGGCCACGACCGAGCACGTCGAAGTGGATCGGCCCGGCTCCCTCGCGAACCGATTGCGAACGGTCCACCCGGAGAACTTCGGCACCCATGTCGGCCAGCATCATCCCGGCGAAGGGCCCGGGGCCGATCCCGGCCAGCTCGACGATCCTGAATCCCTTCAGCGGACCGGTCACTCTCCCACTCCCTTCACTCCGCGCTTACTCGCGGTGTCGCGCGCCGATACTTACCGCTTCGCCAGGCCAGCCGCCAACGCACGCAGGCGAACCGCCGCTTCGGGTGTCCTGCTTCCCCACCAGAACAGATCCCGGCCATCGACGAACACGACTGGCGCGACGAGCTCGAGCTCTGCGCGGTGACGCTCCGAGAAGGGGTACGGCTCCGAAGGGGCGAGGACCACGTCGGCTTGGAGGGCCTTCGCCTGGTCGGGCCCGGCTTGCGGGTAGGTGTCCGGTTGGGGGGCGAAGATGTTGTCGATGCCGGCGAGGGCCAGCAACGACGAACCGTACGTCGACCCGTTCAGGGTCATCCAGGGCCGCCGCCATATCGGTATCCAGGCTCGGAAAAAATGCTCCGCGGGCGGTGCGTCGACCTCGGCTTCGGGGCTCTCCGTTTCCGCGCCGAGCACGTGCGAGATCTCTTGAAGCGCCGGGCCGACATCGCCGACCGACAGGACGTGGGTGGCGTGAACTCTGAGTCCTGCCGCGGCGAGGGCGTCGGCGTCCTCCGAGCGGTTCTCCTCCCGGTCCATGAGCACCACATCGGGGTGAAGGGCGATGATCGCTTCGACGTCGGGATTCTTTGTCCCGCCCACCTTCGGGAGGTCGGGCGCCTCGCAGAACCGGGTGACGGCGACGGGGGGCACGCCCCATGCGAGAAGCGTCTCAGTGATCGACGGGACCAGGCTGACGACCCGCGGTCTCGTGTCGGCCGGCGTCACGGCCGGGCGTGGGGCTGGGGCCCCCACGCATCCGGAGGAGGATGGGGTTGGGGCCCCATCCGGGCCGATGTCACGGAGTCACAACTTGTCGAGCAGGCGGGACTTCTTCTCCTCGAACTCGGCGTCCGAGATCACGCCTCGCCGGCGGAGCTGGTCGAGCTGGTCGATCTGCTCGGGTATCGAGGCGGGAGCCGATCCCGACGTCTGGTAAGCGCGACGAGCGGCGTCGAGCTGGGTGTAGATCTCGTCGTGGATGTGGGCGGGATGCGGAAGATCCGGAAAGCTCTCCCGAGAATCCCTACCCGCCGATTCGATCACCACGGTGCCGGCCCCGATGAGCCGTTCGAAGAAAGTCTGATGGAAGCTGACGTCGCTCAGCGCCATCAACGGGATCTCCCGGCCTCGTCTCGAAAACAACCCGCGCCTCTCGATCAGCCGGCGGTTGGTCACCACCAGCCGGGTGGTCCGCCAGCGTGAGTAGCGAGCGAGCAGCCAGCCCACGCTCAGCGCTAACGCAGCAAGCGACAGCCATCCAGCCCACGAGGGAGCGTGCTCGATCGCGCCCGTCGCTGCTCCGGCGATGACGACGACCACGACGACGACCGGCCCCGCCAGGTACCACCAGTGCGGGTGGGTGTCGAGAACTACCTCCTCCCCCGGGCTCAATCGCCTTCGGAAACGCACGCGCACAAGCTAATCCCGGCGGGCTTTTCAGGGCAGTGCTTGACGAAACGCCTGGGGGCAAGGCATGCTTCGGGCCTCGACAGGTGCCCGGTTGCAGCGCCGGCTCGATGATTCGGGGGGATCATCGCCAGGCGCGCAACCGGCGCCGTCATTTTTGAGGGTCCACCAAATCGTCACACCCCCTCCGTATCTTCGGCCGGGTGCACGACCGGGCCGCGTCAGCGATAACCAGGGGATTCGACCCTGAACAGCTGCTGCTCGATCTGACCCCGGCCCAACGGACCGCGGTCACGACAGACGCAGCCCCGCTGATCGTCGTCGCATCCGCCGGCGCCGGTAAGACCCGGGTACTGACCCGGCGGATCGCGTACCGGGTGGCCAGCGGCAGCGGCGAGGCGAGCCATGTTCTGGCTCTGACGTTCACCCGCAAGGCTGCCGGCGAACTGCAGGAACGCCTTCACGCTCTCGGCATGCGGGGCCAGATCTGCGCGGGCACATTTCACGCGATCGCCTCCAGCCAGCTTCGCCGGTGGTGGGCCGACCGCCGGCGCACTCCTCCGGTGCTCCTCGATCGTAAGAGCCGCCTTCTCGGGCCGCTCGCTGCCGCCCGGCCTGGGCTCTCGTCTGTGCCGGTCTCTGAACTCGCGTCGCTGATCGAATGGGCCAAAGCGCGGATGATCCCACCGGACCACCTGGTCGAGTCGCTCAAGCTGCATGGAAGGGCGGTGCCTTCCGGGTCGCGGGCGGACGAGGTCTCCGCCCTCTACGCCCGCTACGAGCACGAGAAGACCCGGCGCGGGCTGATCGATTTCGACGACCTGCTCGCCGGGTGCGCCGATGCGATGGAGCGCGACCCCGACTTCGCCGCTGCCCAGCGCTGGCGGTGGCGGCACGTCTTCGTCGACGAGTTCCAGGACTTGAACCCTGTCCAGTTCAGACTGCTCCTCGCCTGGCTGGGACCCAGACCGGACCTGTGTGCCGTCGGCGATCCCAACCAGGCCATCTACGGCTGGAACGGCGCCGAGGTCGGGCTGCTTTCGCTCGTCGGCGAACGCTGGCCAACCACCGAAGTGGTCAGCCTCGACCACAACCACCGTTGCACTCCTCAGATCGTCCGGGCTGCGGCTGCCGTCCTCGGGGAGTCCGGCTCGCGGCTGGCTTCGTCGACGGAGAGCGGGCCGGAGCCGACCATCCGCTGTTATGGGTCGGACACAGCCGAAGCGCAGGGCACCGCCCTATCGATCAGGCGAGCGCACCTCGACGGCCGGAGTTGGTCGGACATGGCCGTGCTGGCGCGCACGAATGCCCAGTTGTCGGCCTTCAAGGATGCTCTCGATGGTGCCGGCGTTCCGTACTGGGCGCCGTCGCCTGAACCGGAAGGCCCAGAAGACGAGACGGCGTCGACGAAGCCGACCGGTCCGGTTGAAAAGAGCGATTCCGTCACGTTGTGCAGCTTCCACCGGGCGAAGGGACTCGAGTGGGATGCAGTGTGGGTGGTGGGTCTCGAGACCGGGCTGGTTCCGATAGCCCGGGCCGGAGGACGCAAAGCCCTGGACGAGGAACGCCGCTTGCTGTACGTGGCGCTCACCCGCGCGAGCCGTGAGCTCCACTGCTCTTGGGCCCGAATGCGAAGCTTCGGGGGACGCCCCGTCCCCCGCGAGTGCTCCCCCTGGTTGGAGCTCATCTGGCCATCGGGCCGCGAGAATGGCGAGAATTCCGACGGCGAGTCCCGCGATCCCGAGGCGGACGTCGACTTTTGGCGGGACCGCCTTCGCGCCCAGCGGCAAGCCCTCGCCGCCAATCGCCAGCGAGGCGGGCAGCGGAAACGCGCCCAGCGCAACGAGTCGAGATGGCCGGATCCGGATCCGGAGATCGTCTCCGCTCTCCGCTCGTGGCGCTCGCAGGCCGCCCGTGCCAGCGGGGTTCCGCCGTACGTGATCCTCCACGACGCCACCCTCTCGGCGGTAGCCAGCCTCCGCCCGAGAGACGACGACGAGCTGGTAGCGGTGCCCGGCCTGGGCCCGGTCAAGGCCGCTCGATACGGGCCCACCCTGCTCGCGATCGTTGCCAGGAGGCGTGAGTCGGCGTAGAGTGGGGGTGCGGAGGGTGCTGCGCGTCCGTGGCAGAGAGGTAGCCTGTTGGTATGAGCGCTTGGTACTCGATCGAGGTCTTCGATGGGGCCACGCCTGCGTCGATTTGGGCGGAGGCATACCAAGACGCGCTGATCGAGTCCGCGCTGGCGCACGGCGCCAAGGACTGGTCCTGGCACCGGCACACGTGGGGTGTCGTTTTCGAGCTTTGCTTCGAGGACGAGGACGCCTGGGAGTCCTACATGACCCTCGCCAACGTCACGGCGGCGTTGGATGCGGTGCCCGACCCGGTCACCGGCATAATCGTCTACAAGGGTAGGGGCGGAAGCTCAGGGTCACCGTTCCCGAGGAAGCCGAAGCCTCTCGCCGGGTCCGGCTCTGCTGCGCTGCCCATCCCGTGGGAGTTCAGCTTCGAAGATTCCTTCTCGGCGCCCCCGATCTCGCTCACCCGGCCGGTCATGGCCGGGGCGGGCGCCACCTCCTTCTTCGGCTGATCCGCCCCAAGGCTGCCGGCGACGTCGCTTGCGGGCGCGCGTAGCGCCAGGCGCCTCGGTTTCCCGTTGGCGCCGGCGTCAGTCGCGCCGTTGGCGTTGTGCAGCGAGGGCCGCGAAACGTTCGGGGGTCACGGTGATGAACAGGCCGTTTGCCTCGGCGGTGACCTCCTCGCCGGCGAACAGCATCCCCGAAGCCGTCACCTTGCGGCCGTTAACGCCTTCGAGACGGCCCTCGAACCGAAGGTCCTTGTGCAGCGGGGTTGGGCGGCGGTAGCGGACGCTCAGGTTCGCGGTCATGCCCACCTGTCCGGAGAGCGACTGGGCGAGCCCGAGGATCTCGTCGAAGGCCGCCGCCACGTAGCCGCCGTGGACACACCCGGGCGGACCCTCGTAGGCCGCACCGAATTCGGCGTGTCCGACGACCATTCCCTCTTCGAAGGCGATCCGAAGCGGGGGCGCGAGCGGGTTCGCGGTCCCGAGGAGGGGCGACCAGTCGAAGTGGGCCCGATCGTGACCGAGCCCTGAAGCCTCGGCGGTCCCCTCGTAGCGGCGGGTGCCTCCGAACGCCTCCAACCGGTCTGCAACGTCGAGCACCAGCGACTCGATTTCAGCCAGCTGTTCGACCGGAGCCGACGTTGCCGTGAAATGGTCGATCGCTCTTCGGAAAGCCTCGCCGACGCGGCGTGCCGCAGCTATGCGGTCCTCGGCGGGAGCGGACAACACGTTCTCCAGATGCTCGGCGAGCTGCTCCCCCATATCGACCCGCGCACGTTCCAAACGTTCCGATTCGCTCACGCCGCCTCCAGGTCCACGTCGACGAACACCGGAGCGTGATCCGAGGGCAGCTTCCCTTTCCTGGCGTTCCTGTCGACGAGGGCCCAACTGATCTTGCCGGCCAAAGGCTTCGAAAGGAGCAGCAGATCTATCCGCATACCGCGGTGCTCGTGGAAGTCTCCCGCCCGGTAGTCCCAGTAGCTGTACAAACGATCTTCCGGGTAACGGTGCCGGAACGCGTCGACGAGTCCCCACCCCTCGAGGTCACGAAGCGCTTCGCGTTCCGCCGGGGTTACGTGCGTCGAGCCGACGAACGCCTCCGGACTCCAGACGTCAGAATCGTCAGGTGCGATGTTGAAGTCTCCGCAGACCGCCACCGGCTCGTCGGGGTTGGCGACCAGGTCCAGATGATGGCGGAGCTTTTCGAGCCATGCGAGCTTGTACTTGTAGTGCTCCGAGTCGACGCTGCGGCCGTTCGGTACGTAGACGCTGCACACGATTACTCCTCCGCACGAGGCGGTGACCAGCCTGGTCTCGGAGTCGGCCTCGACCGGGTCGGTGAACCCGAATGACCCCCGTTCGATCCCGACCTTCGAAAGGATGGCGACCCCGTTCCACTGCCCGTCACCATGATGCACGCTCTCGTATCCGAGGGCGCTGAACGCCATGTGGGGAAAGGTCGCCTCGGCCAACTTGGTCTCCTGAAGGCACAAGACGTCCGGCCCGGCGTACGAGAGCCACTCCTCCACCCTCGGCATCCGGGCCTTCAGCGAGTTCACATTCCAGGTTGCTATCCGCATGACGACCTCATCGTAAGGGGGCGTACCCCACCTGGCCACATCGCCGGCGCCCGAGGTGTCGCACTGCCAACGCTGCTGGACGGCGGTGGTCGGCGCCCGGATTCCGGGCCCCTTTTCTGGGAGTGACTTCTGCGGTTCGGGCGTGGATTTCGACCTCGGGCGGTCTGTTTTCACACCCGAACGCGAAAGTTACGCCCAGAAAGGAGAAAGGCTGTTAGGCGGCGGCCGCCTGCGAGGGCTACGGGGTGGCTAGTCGCCTTCTACAGCCGCATCAGCTCTAAGCGCCGGCGATACGACATCGGCTGGGACGCCAGCTGCTGAGGCGGTAGCGCCGCCGGTTCGCTTGACGGCCGACTTCCTCGGGGCGCCGGCGGCGTTCCCGGTGGCCGCACCGGCCTTTTTGGCTCCCCCCTTTTTCGCCGGCTGAGCCTTCTTTGCCGGCGGACCCGCCTTCGAGGGTGCTGCCCTCTTCGACACAGCCGCCTCCTTCGCCGGTGTTGCCTTCTTCGCCGGCTGAGCCTTCTTCCCCGGTGCCGCCTCCTTCGCCGGCGCTGCGTCCTTCGCCGGCGCTGCCTTCTTCGAAGCTGCCGCCTTCTTGGCCGGCGCTGCCTTCTTCACCGGCACCTCCTTGGACGGAGCCTTCTTGGCAGCCGCCCTACTGGCAGCCGCTTTACTGGCAGCGGCCTTCTTGGCCGCCTTCTTGGCGGCCGCCTTCTTGGGAGAAGTCGATTTCGAAGCAGCGGGCGCAACCGAAACGGACCCGGCAGCAGCCGCAACGAGGTCGGAATCGGTCGCAGCGGGGGCCAGCACAGGCGCCGCTTTCTTTCGGGCCGGTTTCGCCGCCGGCACAGGATGGATCTCCGCCTCGACCGTTTCTGGTGTCGGGGAGCCGGCGATCTTCGCGAAGCCCGGCAAGGCGAGCTCGATGCCCCGCCGCTGAGGGTCGAGCGCCTGCACCACGAAGGTGCGCTCGTCTCCCTTGCCGAGCACCTCTCTCGCCCTCCGGGGCGGCGGGTCCCCCATCGCGCTGAGCGGGATGTAGCACCTGGCGCCGAACGACTCGACGAACGCGCCGTGGGACGAGAACTCCGTGACGACACCAACGACCTCGCTGCCCAAAGGATGGGCGGCGATGAAGGTGATGAAAGGCAGGGGCTCGTTGACCGGTTCGGCCGGAGGCGTGCCCGCTCGCCGGCGCTTTGAACGCTTGCCGTCGTTCGGCTGGATCACCTCTTGAGTCGCGCGGGCGATCGCCCGGTCCAGCTTCTTGTCGCGGCCTTTCGTTCGGGTGACCGCCAGGTCCAAGCCGCTTGGTTCTTCGACGGCTTCCGCCTTCTTCTTCCGCTTGGCCTCCTTCACCACCTCACGGCTCTTCTGGCCCCGAACCGGGCTCCGCTCCATGAAGATCCAGCCGACGCTAGGAACCGGTTTCCCACCAATGAGCCGGCCCTTGTCGAATAACCACGGATGCTCGCCGTGAAACTCTTGGAACGAGTCGTTGGAAAGCACCGTCGCGCCGATCTTCTCCGCGATCCGAAGAAGGAACGCGTCGCCACGTCCGATGGCGCCTGCCGGCGGCGACACGATTTCGCCCGCGGTTTCGGCCTCCTCGAAGACCGGCAACTCCGACGGATCGACCCGGTGCCCGAAGGAAGCGTCGACGACGACAGTGACGATGTCGTCGGGATTCTCCGCCATGAACTCTCGGACCGCCTCATCCAGCTGAGCCAGGCTCGGCAGCGACCGACCTTCTGTCGCAATATTCGATCCGTCGACGACCACGTGGCGAGCGCTCATGCCAGCCCTAGAGTCAAGCAGCCCGCGCCGCCGATCCGAGGGAACCCGCTCGCCGAAGGGGCCGGGTGGGTTCCGAGCCCCTAGATTCGTCGCTCGTGGCCAACCCGGACATAAAGGCGGTCCTGTGGGACTTCGGAGGGGTGCTGACGACAAGTCCCTTCGATTCGTTCCGCGCTTATGAAGCCGAGAACGGCCTACCTGAAGGCGCTATCCGTCAGCTCAACGCCACCAACCCCGATCACAACGCGTGGGCACGTTTCGAGCGCGGCGAGGTCACCGTCGAGGAGTTCGCAAAACTGTTCGAGCGCGAAGCCAGCGACGCGGGTCACACACTCGACGCCACGGCGCTGCTGTCCACCCTGTCGGGCGAGCTTCGGCCCGGAATGGTCGAAGCCCTCCGCCGGTGCCACGCACGGCTGAAGACCGGCCTGCTTACCAATAACTTCAGCGCGGGAGAGGACAACTTAAGTGTCCAAGAGGCTGGTCGAGTCACCGCCGGTTACGCACCGGTCATGGACCTGTTCGACGCTGTGGTCCAGTCCTCGATCGCCGGGTGCCGCAAACCGGATCCGCGTTTTTACCGAATTGCCCTCGACCTGCTGGGGATCGAACCCGAACACGCGGTGTTCCTCGACGACCTCGGCGTGAACCTCAAGCCCGCTCGCCAGATGGGGATGATCACCATCAAGGTTGTCGACCCCGACCTGGCGATCCAAGAACTGGAAGAAGTCGTCGGGTTCCCGTTGAGTTAGCCGAGCGCGCGGGCGACGATGTCGGCCTGTTCCAGCTCGTGCATCGCGTGGCTGCCGGTCGCGGGCGATCCCGACGCCACCCGGCTCACCTTGCTGAAGTTGAAATCACCGCCGAGCATCGACTCCAGCCGATCCCGGACAAAGGTCCACGGCCCCATGTTCTCGGGCTCCTCTTGCAGCCAGACCACTTCCTCGGCTCGCTCGTACTCCGCGATCGCCGAGGCGATCTGATCCGCCGGCCACGGGTGCAGCTGCTCGATCCGCACGACGGCGACATCCGACCTTCCGCTCTTGTCGCGCGCGACGAGTGCGTCCAGCGCGACCTTGCCGGAAGCGAGGACGATCCGGCGAACGGCTTCAGGGTCGTTTACACCCGGATCCGGGAGCACTTCCCGAAAATGACCGGACTCCAACTCCGCTACCGGGCTGTAGGCCTCACGCGCCCGCAGGTATCGCTTCGGGGTGAAGAGGATCAGAGGCTTCCGGCCGGCGCGAAGGACCTGGCGTCGAAGGAGGTGGAACAGTTGGGACGCGGTCGTGACGTTGGCGACCTGCATGTTGTCCTCGGCGCAAAGGTCTAGAAAACGTTCGATCCGCGCCGACGAGTGCTCCGCGCCCTGCCCTTCGTAGCCGTGTGGCAGGAGAAGAATCAGGCCCGAGGTCTGCCCCCATTTGATCTCGGCGGCGGCGAGGAACTGGTCGATGATGATCTGCCCACCGTTGACGAAGTCTCCGAACTGCGCCTCCCACGCGACCAGGCCGTCGCGCGCGATCAACGAGTAGCCGTACTCGAAACCGAGACCTGCGTACTCGGAAAGCAGAGAGTCGTATATCGAGAAACGCCCCGGGCCCAGCGCCCCGAGCGGCTCGTATTCCGCACCTGTCCGGTAATCGACCACCGCGGCGTTGCGATGCCCGAAGGTTCCTCTCCTCGTGTCCTGCCCTGCCAGGCGCACGTCGTGGCCCTCGAGAAGCAACGTTCCGTAGGCAAGGGCTTCGCCGAGGGCCCAGTCGACTTCCCCTCCCTCCCACAGCTTGGCTCGATTCTCGAACACGCGCACCAGCTTCGGATGGACGGTGAAGCCTTCGGGGAACGATCCGAGTGCGTCGACGACCTTCTGCAGGCCACCCATGTCGACACCCGTCTCGATCGGGGGGAGTACCGGCGCCGCTGCGGGAGGCGGAGGAACTTCAGTGGGGCGCGGCGGTGCCGAAGCGCGGGTCTCGTCGAGAGCCGACTGAAGCCGCTTGGAGAAATCGTCCAAGGCTTGTTCGGCCTCCGATAGGTCGATGTCGCCGCGGCGGACCAGTGACTCGGTGTAGAGCTTGCGGACGCTGCGGTGTTCCTTGATCAGCTGGTAGAGGAGCGGCTGGGTGAGACTCGGGTCGTCCTGCTCGTTGTGGCCGAACCTGCGGTAGCAGACCAAGTCGATCACGACGTCCTTGTTGAACCGCTGCCTGAACTCGAACGCGAGGCGGCCGACTCTGACGCATGCTTCGGGGTCATCGCCGTTGACGTGGAAGATCGGCGCCTGCACCATCTTCGCGACATCGGTGGCATACACCGACGAGCGCGCCGACTCGGGGTTGGTGGTGAAGCCGAGCTGGTTGTTGATCACCAAGTGGACGGTGCCCCCGGTCTCGTATCCCGGAAGTGCCGACATGTTCAGCGTTTCGGCAACAACACCCTGGCCGGCGAACGCGGCGTCGCCGTGGATGAGCAGAGGGAGCACCGGGTGCGGGTTGCCCGGGTCGTCGGCTATTACCTGGTCCTGGAGAGCTCGCGCCATGCCTTCGACGACGGGATCGACCGCTTCGAGGTGCGACGGGTTGGATGCCAACAGAACGTCGAGCGGCTTGCCCGACCTTCCGGTGAACTTGCCCTTGAAACCCTTGTGGTACTTGACGTCGCCAGATCCCTGCACGGTCCCGGGGTCGATGTTGCCCTCGAACTCTTCGAACAAGTCCCCGTAGCTTTTTCCGACAATGTTGATCAGCACGTTCAGCCGTCCGCGGTGCGCCATCCCGATTACCGCCTCTGACTGACCCTCGACCGCCGCCTCGTCGAGGATCGCATCGATGAGCGGTATCGCCGACTCTCCCCCTTCGAGCCCGAAACGCTTTTGCCCGATGTACTTGGTGTTCAGGAACTGCTCGAGCGCCTCGGCGGCGTTGAGCCGCTCGAGAATCCAGCGCTGCTCCTCCTGCGGAAGCTGAGTGGAGACTCCTTCGACATGTTCCTGAATCCAGCGTTTCTGTTCGGGCTCCTGGATGTGCATGTACTCGACGCCGACGGTGCGGCAGTACGCGTCGCGCAACACACCGAGAATGTCGCCGAGACGCATCTTCTCGGATCCGGCCAGGCCGTTGGTCAGAAACTCCCTGTCGAGGTCCCAGACACTCAACCCGTGGGTGGCCGGGTCGAGCTCGGGATGCATGTGCGGGTCTTTCCAGTCGAGCGGATCGAGATGGGCGATCAGGTGACCGCGGACCCGGTAGAGGTTGACGAGGCTGTCGACCTCCATCTGCTTCTCGGTATGGACTGCGGTCGAGTCGACCAGGTCGTTGCGGTCCCGGTGGTGGCGCACCGGTTCGTAAGGAACGCCCATCGCCTTGAAGACCCGCTCGTAGAAGGAGTCCTCCCCGGTGAGCAACCGGTGGACCTTCTGGAGAAACAGTCCAGACTCGGCCCCTTGGATGATCCTGTGGTCGTACGTAGAGGTGATGGTGACGACCTTCGAGACGCCGAGCTCGGCGAGGATGCGCGGGTCCGCGGACTGCCACTCGGCCGGATAGTCGATGCTTCCCACACCGACGATCACGCCTTGTCCCGGCATGAGCCTGGGAACCGACTGGAAGGTCCCGATCGTCCCCGGGTTGGTGAGACTCACCGTTGCCCCGGCGAGGTCGTCGGCGCCGACCTTCCCACCTCGGACCTTGCGAACGAGGTCCTCGTAGGCCGACCAGAAACCTCTGAAGTCGAGCGTGTCGGCGTCCTTGATGACCGGCACCATCAACGTGCGCGTACCGTCGGCCTTCTCCAGATCGACGGCGATCCCCATGCCGATGTGCGGGTGGTGGATCACCGATGCAATCGCCTTCGGGTCACCTGAAGCGGGCGCCTCGAAGGTGGAGTTCATCACCGGCACGCTCCGGAGGGCTTCCACAACCGCGTACCCGATGATGTGCGTGAAGCTCACCTTGCCGGCGCTGCCGATCCGGCTCAGTTGGTTGTTGAGGATCTTGCGGTTGACCTCGAGCATGCGCGCTGGAACGACCCGAAAACTCGTCGCAGTCGGAACGTCGAGACTCGCGGTCATGTTCGCCGCTATTCGCGCCGCAGCACCTCTGAGAGGCGTCGCTTCCTCGGCTTCGGTGGCCTTCGGCTCGGACGGTATCCGGATCTCGCGCACCCCCGATTGAGGCTCGGCCTCGCCGGCGCTGACGCTTGCGAGCGACGAGCCGCCCGACCCACTCTGCGCAGCTGCCGAGGGTGTCGCAGCAGGGGCCGCCGCCGTTTCCTTGGACGGGGCGGCGCCGGGTGGGACCGGCGCTTGCTTGACCGCAGCAGCGGGATGAGCTGCTGCGGGGGCGGCGATGTCCGGGACAGGACCCTCTCCGTCCCGGTCGGTCACGTCAGGTGTCGCCGGGCGGGCGAGGTTGGCGCCGCCGGGTCTATAGCCCTCGAAGAACTCCCTCCAGCTCTCGCTCACCGAATTGGGGTCCGCCCTGTACTGCTCGTACATGTCGTCCACCAGCCATGCGTTTGCCCCGAAAGTGGACGACGAGGTGCCCTCCGATTGATTACTCATAACACTCGCCAGGGTACGTCCACGAGGCATGGCAGCGGTGCCTGCTCGGCGGCGTGCCCCGCAGGGTCGGGCACACTGTAGGGATGCCCGCACAGTTCATATTCACCATGCGCGACTTGAGGCGCTTCTACCCACCCGACCGCGAGGTCCTGCGCGGCATCAATCTGTCTTTCTACCCCGGAGCGAAGATCGGAGTGATCGGCGGGAACGGGTCCGGGAAATCGTCGCTCCTGAAGATCATGGCCGGCGAGGACGACGGGTTCACCGGGGAAGCTCGACTGACTCCTGGATTCACCGTCGGCTATCTGCCCCAGGAGCCGCGCCTCGATCCCGCCAAGGACGTGGCCGGAAACGTCACCGACGGGGTCGCTGAAACGAAGCAACTGCTGGTTCGGTTCGATGAGGTCTGCGCCGCGATGGCCGATCCCGAAGCCGACTTCGACAAGTTGCTCGCTGAACAGGCGCAGCTTCAGGATCGGATCGACGCCGTCGGCGCATGGGAGCTCGACAGGAAAATCGAGATAGCCATGGATGCGCTTCGACTGCCACCGGCAGACGCGGACGTATCGACGCTGTCCGGAGGAGAGACGCGCCGGGTCGCGCTTTGTCGCTTGCTGTTGTCGAGTCCTGACCTGTTGCTGCTCGACGAACCGACCAACCATCTCGATGCCGAATCGGTCGCGTGGTTGGAGAGAACTTTGCAGGAATACCCGGGGACTGTTGTCGCGGTGACCCATGACCGTTACTTCCTAGACAACGTCGCAGGCTGGATCCTCGAATTGGACCGCGGTTTCGGGATCCCATGGGAGGGCAACTACTCGTCCTGGCTCGAACAGAAGCAGGCGCGCCTCGCCGGCGAGGAGAAAGCCGACCGCGCCCGTCAGCGGACACTCGAGCGCGAGCTCGAGTGGATCCATATGTCGCCGCGGGCCCGGCAGAGCAAGGGGAAGGCCCGCATAACCGCTTACAACCAGTTGGTTGCCGAGGCCGAGGCGGCTGAAAAGAGCCCCGAGAAGCTCGAAATCACCATCCCGCCGGGCCCGCGGCTCGGGGACATGGTGATCGACGCGGACGGCGTGTCGAAGGGATACGGCGACCGTCTGTTGTTCGAGAACCTTTCGTTTCTCCTGCCTCCCGGCGGCATCGTCGGGGTGATCGGCCCTAACGGCGCCGGCAAGACGACGCTGTTCCGGATGATCGTCGGATCCGAGAAGCCCGACGCCGGGGAGGTACACGTCGGGCCGAGCGTGACGCTCGCCTACGTCGACCAGTCGCGAGAGACCCTCGATCCTGCCAACACTGTGTTCGAGGAGGTGACCGGGGCTCAGGACCGGCTAGTCGTCGGCGGCAGGGAAATCCACGGGCGGGCGTACCTGTCCAGCTTCGGGTTCAAGGGCAGCGATCAACAGAAGAATGTCGGCGACCTGTCGGGCGGAGAACGGAACCGGGTGCATCTCGCGAAGGTCCTCAAGTCGGGCGGGAACGTCCTCCTTCTCGACGAGCCCACCAACGATCTCGACGTCGACACCCTCCGAGCGCTCGAAGAAGGTTTGCTCGAGTTCCCTGGATGCGCCGTCGTCATCAGCCACGACCGATGGTTCCTCGACCGGGTGGCCACGCACGTGCTGGCGTTCGAGGGAGATTCTCAGGTGACCTGGTGGGAAGGGAACTTCTCCGACTACGAGGCCGACCGGCGAAAGAGGCTCGGCATCGAGGCTGACCAGCCGCACCGCATCCGTTACAAGCCGCTCGTCCGGGACTGAGCCGCGTTGCCCGATCCAGCATCGGATTGTCCTGGCTCGGACGGTGTCGACGTATTGCGGTTGCTCGTTCGCGAACCGTCCGAGGCGCCGGACCGGAAAATCGTAGGTCCAACTGTGGCCGGTCCAACCGGCGCGGGTCCGACCGGCGCGGGTCCGACCGGCGCAGGTCCAACCGGCGTAGGTCCGACGGGCGCCGGCCGGGCCGAGGGCAGTCGTGTGATCCTCGTACACGGGTCGATGGACCGGGCGACAAGCTTCCGCCGGCTGATGTCCCGGCTCCCGGAATGGCACTGCGTCGCTTACGACCGCCGCGGTTACGCGGGCTCCTCCCACATGGGGCCGCCCGAAAGCTTCGAGGACCAGGTCGACGACCTGCTGTCGGTCCTGGACAGCCGGCAGTCGGTCGTCTTCGGGCACAGCTACGGCGGCAACGTGGTCCTCGCAGCGGCGTCACGCCACCCGGACCTGATCACCGCGGCAGTGGTGTGGGAACCACCCCGGCCGTGGCTGCCGTGGTGGCCGGGGATGACCGCCGCCGGCGGCGGCGCTGATCATCTCGACGCGGAGGACCGCGCCGAGTGGTTCATGCGCCGAATGGTCGGGGATCGGGTGTGGGAACGTTTGCCGGAAGCGACTCGCAGCCAGCGCCGGCGTGAGGGTCCGACCCTGACCGCGGAGCTCGAACTGCTTCGAAGCGGGCCGCCGTTCGACGAATCGAAGGTCAGGATTCCGGTCTTGGTGGGAAGGGGCGGACAGTCGCCTCCCCACCACCGCAGATCCGCCCGCGAGCTTGCCTCGTCGCTTCCAAAGGGCGAACTGTGCGATATCGCCGGCGCCTCCCACGGCGCGCACCTCACCCATCCGGCGGAGCTCGCCGAGCTGATCCGGTCGGCGGGGCGGTTGGGTTGAGGCCGGATGCCTGGAGTTTCTGCAGCCGGCTCGCCGCTCCCGGGCTCCGGCTCGAGCTGCCCGGCTCCGGCTCGCGCTCCGGGCTCCGGCTCGCGCTCCCGGACTGCGGCGCCGTCTCCGCTCCCCTGCGCGGGGCTGCACTTCCATGCTTTTGTTGCAATTTAGCACCTAAAACGGCCCCAAATTGAGAAAAAAGGCTCCCGCTTCGCCTCGATCGCCCCTCCTGGCGATCGACTTTGGCGGCTGCGAGGATTGACCCGATGCGGGCGACGCCAGCAAATGTAGAGCAGCCCGTTGGCGCGTCGGGTGGCCCGTCGCTCGGATCGTTCGACGTGATCGTGGCCGGCGCCGGCCCGGCGGGTTCGGCAGCCGCGATCACCCTGGCTCGGCTTGGAAGGTCCGTGGCCCTCGTAGACAAGGCGGTGTTTCCGAGAGACAAATGCTGCGGCGACGGCCTGACCACGGCCGCGCTGCGCCGGCTCGAGGCGCTCGGATTCGATCCGCGGAGCGTGCCATCGTGGGAACCGGTCGGCGACGTCTCCATCGTCGGGACCGGCGGGCGGCGCGTCGATCTCCGGCTTCCCGACGACGGCAACCAATACGCGGCCTCCGCCCGGCGAGACGAGCTCGATGCGGAGATCCTGAACGTGGCCGTCCGCGCCGGCGCAGAACCGTTCACCGGCACCGGCGTCAAGACGGTGACGACGGTCGGGACAGGCGTCTCGACCCGGCTTCGCGTCGAGCTAACCGGCGGGAGCCACCTGATCGCGCGCTACCTGATCGCAGCGGACGGAATGTGGTCTCCGGTCCGCAAGGCGCTGGGCTTGTCGACACCTGGATATCTCGGCGACTGGCAGGCGGGGCGCCAGTACTACGCAAATACGGGTCCTCTGGCCAAGAAGCTGTGGGTCTGGTTCGAGCCGGACATGATTCCGGGCTACGCGTGGTCGTTTCCGCTCGCCGGAGGAGTCGTCAACGTTGGCTACGGAGTGATCCGGGAACCGGCTCACGGGGGAGACTCTGCGGAAGAGCCGACAGGGCTTCGCGGGCAGGTCATCGATCTTCGCGACCGCCCGCATATCTCCGAGGTTCTTGGCCCCGCGGCCGAGCCGGTGGGCGCGTGGAGGGCATGGCCGATTCCCGCACGGATCGGAGGCACCGTTCTCAGTGGGCTCGACGGCCGGGTTCTGTTTGCGGGCGACGCAGCGAGGGCATGCGACCCGATGACGGGGGAGGGAATCGCCCAGGCGCTCGAAACCGGCGAGCTCGCGGCGAGGGCAATCGCCGGCGCCGGGCCCGACGATCCCGCCGCGGCAGCTCGGCGCTACCGTCGCCAGATCCGCTTCGGCATGGCGGTCGATGACCACCTCGCTGCGTCGTTGTCCCGAGTGCTCGCCCATCGCCGCGGTTCCAGCAAAGCCCTGTCGGTCGTCGAAGCATCCGCGTGGGGACGGCGGAACTTCGTCCGCTGGATGTTCGAGGACTACCCGCGCGCCGCGCTCGTTACGCCCCACCGTTGGGAAAGGCGAATGTTCAGTCGACCGGGCGCGTTCTCCCGCCCGAACGCCGAGCACTGACCCCGGGGGACGCCGGCGACGCGGCGAAGCTGTGCTCGCCGGGGCGTGTTACCTAGGCGCGCCGCCGGAGCGCGAACACACCCGTGCCCGCGCCCGCCAGCAGAAGCAGCAACGCAGCAACACCGCCTGCGGCAGCAACGGAATCGCTGGTGCCAGACGTCCCGCCGTGAACTGCGGCAGCGGCAGACCGACGTGACGGCGACCGGGGGCCCGGCAGACTCCCGAGCGTCTGTGGAACCGAGCTCGGGGAAGGGGGGCTGGTCGTCGTAGCGATGGTCGGCGACGACGGCAGCGCGGACCCATTGGACGCGGCGGGCACGCCTGCCGAAGGCGTATTAGGGCGAGACAGGCCTGCTGCGGACGCTCTCTGAGTCCCACTCGATGCAGGTGGCGGAGCTGCACGCGGCGGAACAGTTCCGGCCGGGGCGCCTGCCGGTTCCAGCGCAAGCGCCGCGCCGGCGTCTATGAGTCCGCTGCCGGCTCCCGACAGAGGATGGGCAGTCGCTTGGAGCGCGTGGATCACATCGGCCCGGCTTCGACCGGGGTTCTCCCCGAAGAGAAGTGCCGCGGTTCCCGAGACGTGGGGCGCTGCCATCGACGTCCCCTCCATGAGCGCGTACTGCCCGCCCGGAACGGTCGACAGGACGCAGTTGTTCGGAGCACAACCGGAACCCCCGATCAGGCAGGCTCCTATGCAAGTCGTGCCATCGTCGCCGCCCGGGGCGCCCAGGCTCACACCTCCGCCGGCGTTGCTGTAGCCCGCGAGCTGACCGCTTGGCCCGGTCGCAGCCACAAGGAGGGCGTCGGACCCGTAGCTGTCGCTGATCGGCGCACCGTTGTTTCCCGCCGCGAAGACGACCAGCGCTCCGAGGGCGGCAGCTTGGTGAACCGCGGCGGTGAGGTTCGAATCTTGGGTGAAACCCGGCAAGAGATCACCGACCGACAGGTTGATAACTCGGGCCCCATGCTGAGCTGCGAAAAGGACGCCAGCCGCCACATCGGTGGGGTCCCCCGAGCAGCTGCCACTCGAATCCGCCGTGAGCGTCTGCACCGCGAGGATGTTCGCCCGAGGCGCAACTCCGTAGTTCGACGAAGCGATGCTTCCTGCCACGTGAGTTCCGTGATCGCAGGCATCCTTCCCGTACTGGTGGTCGTGGCAGGAGCCGGGATCGGGAGATCCGCTCGCACCGGCGCCCACACAGTCGGCTTCGTCGACGACCCGGCCGCCCAAGGCCGGATGCGTCGGGTCCACCCAGGTGTCGACCACGGCCACAAGCACGCCCGCGCCTTCCCGACCCGCCGCCTGGCCGGCGTAAACATCGGCGCCGCCGCCGTTCGCGCCGAGCGGCGAGAAGTTCCAGGTACACGGCTGGCCCACGGGACCGCACGCACTCTGAGCGGACGCTACGGGAACCCGCAGCAGAAGGGGCGCGGTCACCAATCCCGCCAGACAGGCAACCACCCCAAGGACGAACGCGCCCAATCTGCCCTTCACGTATCAATTCGACCACGCCAAGGTGGCCCACCGCCAGCCACCCCCCTCCGGAGCGCGGCTTTTGCGGCCTTTTCCCGGGGACAAATTTTTCCACAGGAAAACCCACAAGCCTCCGGGTTGGAGCCAAATCGACGACCTGGGATACCGTCATCGGCCATGGCTGATCTCGGATACGACGGCAAAGTCGCAGTAATCACCGGCGCGGGCGGCGGGCTCGGAAGGCAGCACGCGCTGCTCCTCGCTTCCCGGGGCGCCAGGGTCGTCGTCAACGACCTGGGTGGATCTGTATCCGGCGAAGGATCGGACAAGGGCCCCGCCGAGACGGTCGCAAAGGAGATCCGTGATCTAGGTGGCGAAGCGTTGTCCGACGCGAGCAGCGTCTCGACGCCAGAAGGCGGCGAGCAGATCGTGCAGACCGCCGTCGACGCCTATGGCCGGGTCGACATCGTGATCAACAACGCCGGAATCCTCCGCGACAAGACGTTCCACAACATGACGCCCGATCTGCTGAACCCGGTGATCGACGTCCATCTGAAAGGCGCGTTCTACGTGACCAGGCCGGCATGGGTCAAGATGCGCGAGCAGGGTTACGGGCGGATCGTCAACACGTCGTCCGGCTCGGGTGTACTAGGCAACTTCGGCCAGAGCAACTACGGCGCGGCAAAGATGGGACTGGTCGGCCTCACGCGAGTTCTGGCCAATGAAGGAGCGAAGTACAACATCAAGGTGAACGCGATCGCGCCCATCGCGAGGACTCGGATGACCGAGGAGCTCATGGGTGCGGCTGCCGAGAAGCTCGATCCCGAACTTGTCTCCCCGATCGTCGCCTGGCTTGTTCACGAGGATTGCCCGGTCACCGGAGAGATCTACACCGTCGGTGGTGGACGGGTCGCCCGGTTCTTCATCGGCATGACCACCGGTTACTACAACCCGAAGCTCACCCTCGAGGACGTTCGCGATCACTTCGGTGAGATCCGTGACGAGAGCGGCTACACCGTGCCGGCAAATCCCGGCGAGGAGATGCAGCTCCTGTTCAAGATGATCAGCGGGGGTTAGCCGGCGAGATTGGTCCGGTGACGGCACGTCCACTTGACGCCGTCCCCCACCATCACCCATACCTCTTCGGCTCTGCAACGAAGCGGCAGACCTCGGGTCACATCCGCGGCGATCGGAACCAGTTCGACGCCGTCGCTCGCGTGGGCGACCGTCAGGTGCGGACGGATCTCGTCGAACTCGTCTTCGTACGGTGGGGTTCCGAACTGGTCTGCAAGCCGGTTGGTCAGGTCGCGAAAAGGTTGATCCGGTTCGGGCGCGACCCAAAGCACCCTTCTGCCGAACCAGTCGACGTGGGTCAGCTCGAACTCGAACCTCTTCACGTCCGCGAGCTCTCCGTCGAGCTCGGCCAGATCGTCTTCGGTTATCTCCGATGGGGGCAGCCACGGGACCACAAGGGTGATGTGCGCAGGAACGCCCGCTGCCGCGACCGGGTCGTACTCGTGGCGCCACCTGCCAACGACCGTGTCCGCCTCCGGCACCGGGATGAGCACGGCACTCTGCGTTCGGCCGCTGCTGGTTCCCGCGTTCATCGCTCGCTCAAAATACCTGCTCGTCGCGACTAGCCCCGTGCACCGAACACCTCGGAGAGAAGCGCAGGAACGGCAACGTCCAGTTGGTCGTAGGTGCAGCTCCGCGGATCACGATCGGGTCTCCAGCGCCGAAAACGGGCGGTATGGCGCAGACGGCGGCCCTGCAGATGCTCGAAGGCGGCTTCGACCACCAGTTCAGGTCTCAGCAGTTCGAAGCTCAAGTCCTTCTGCGCGTTCCACCGGCTTGCCCCACCAGGAAGCCTTCGCCCGTCGGCGCCTCCGTCGGTGACCGCCCACTCCGCCCAACCGCCCCACGGATGATCGACGCCGCGCAGATCTAGGTAGGGCTGTAGTTCGTCGACCAGCGCGCGGCGCTGCGCCGCCGGGAAGGCGCCGATCACGCCGACATGCTGAAGGTCGTCCCCTTCGTAGAGCCCCAGCATCAGCGACCCTACGACCTCTCTGTTCGCCTGGTACCAGCGAAACCCCCCAACTACAAAGTCGCCGGTTCGCTCGTGCTTCACCTTCAACATCACCCGCTGCCCAGGCTGGTACGTCAGGAGAGCCGGCTTTGCGACGACGCCGTCAAGTCCGGCTCCCTCAAAACGGTCGAACCATTGCCACGCGACCTTTGGGTCGGAAGTCATGGGAGTGAGATGAATGGGTGGCTTGCACCCGCCGAGAACATCTTCGAGGCGCTCGCGCCGTTTGGCGAATGGGGTTTCTCGAAGATCTTCGTCTCCGATCGCGAGGAGGTCGAAAGCGACTAGGGAGGCGGGCGTGGTCCGCGCGAGCATCGAAACCCTGGAGGCGGCTGGGTGTATGCGCTGCGACAGGGCGTCGAAGTCGAGACCGTCGGGTCCAGCGATGACGATCTCGCAGTCGACGACACACCTTTGGGGGAACTGGTCACGAATCGCCTCGACGACGTCGGGGAAGTACCGGGTCAATGGACGCTCGTTGCGACTGCCGAGAACAACGTCGTCCCCGTCCCGGAAGGCTATGCACCGGAACCCGTCCCACTTCGGCTCGTAGAGGTAGTCACCAACCGGAAGGTCGCGTGAGAGCTTTGCGAGCATCGGCGAAACCGGGGGGTTTACTGGAAGATCCACCGCCGCCGATCCTACGGCTCGCCGGAGCGACCGCCGCGGTTCAAGCTCCGTGCGACCGCCTTAGGCAGGGGGTGGACTTGGATTTCCTCGATTGAAAAAGGAAGAGCCACGCGCCAGTTCGGCCACTCGTCGACTGTCCCCGGCATGTTCGGCCGGTCTGCCACCGCCAGCGCGTCCTCCATGCTCGCAGCGAGCAGTAAGCAGGGAGCGTTGCTCAAGTCGGCGTACGCACGCTCGATGACGGTCGCCACGTCGGTCTCCTCGGCGCTTCCCGTCCGCTCCAGCAGGCGCTCGCGCAGCTTCTCCGAGGCATCCTCGTTCGGATTGAGACCGAGGCGTTTCTGCGCTTCCAGATCGGAACCGCCGTAGATGCCGGCGATGGTCGGGAGATCGTGGGTCGTGACCGCGCCGAGAGCCTTGCGCGGCCATGCGTCCGGCCGCTCGGGTTCGAACCACCACACCCGGTAGGAAAGAACGTCCCGCTCCTTTAGATCAGCGCGCACCGCGTCTTCCACCGTTCCGAGGTCCTCACCGACGACGGCCGCGCCGGCGCGCTCGGCCTCCAGCGCAAGGATGTTCAGTAGGTCGTGGTGGGGGTAGCGGACGTAAGCCCCAGCGGCAGGCTCACTACCTGCGGGGATCCAGAACAAGCGAAAGAGCCCCATCACGTGGTCGATCCTGATCCCGCCCGCGTGGCGCATGGATGCCCTGAGCGACTCGATCCACGGCCCGTAGCCGGAACTTCGCAACCGCCACGGATCGAATGGAAGCAGCGCCCAGTTCTGGCCCATGGTGTTGAACTCGTCGGGAGGCGCGCCGATCGTCATCCCCGAAGCGAACTCGTCCTGAAAGATCCAGCCGTCCGCGCCCGTTCCGTCTACGCCTACCGCGAGGTCAGCGACGAGCCCGACCGCATCGGAGGGAAACGCGCCGGCGGCTCCCTGCAGCTGGACGTCCAGAAGCCATTGAAGCCAGGCGTGGAACGTCGTGCGGGTCAGGCCCTCACGGCTCGAAGCGAACTCTTTGGTCGCCGTGCTCTCCGGATGGCGGTAGTCGGAGGGCCAATCCACCCAACGGGCGCCATGAGCCTCGGACAGCGCGGCGTAGGTGGAGAAGTTCTCCAGCGCCAGTCCCCTCGATCTCCTGTAGCGATCGAACTCATCAGGAAGGCCGCGCTCGCTCGACAAATCAAAGACAGCCTGCAAAGCGCGTGATTTGACCGCCCAAATACTGTCGCGGTCGATCAAACGGTGATCGTTCAACCGCCGGCCTTCCGCGGCGAGCTGTTCGACGTCCAACACTTGGGCCGCGCCGGGCACCTCCTCGACCGCCAGGTAGAGGGGATTCATGAAGCATCGACTGCCCGCGAAGTATGGGCTCGGCTCCTGCGGTACCACCGGTGCCGTTGCGTGGAGCGGGTTCACGACGGCGAGCCCGGCGCCGAGTTTGGATGACCAGGACGCCAGGTTCCGCAGGTCGGCCAGGTCGCCCATTCCCCAACTCGAGTTCGAGCGGGTTGCGTAAAGCTGCACCGCGAACCCCCAAGACTCGACGACCGGCAGCGGGCACCGCCCGGGGCTCACGATCAGCGAAAACGACTCACCCTCCTCGGCCTCGAATCGGTGATACCCCGCCGGCAGGTCGCGGGGCAACGGGCCGTCCACCGCGATCTCTCCCCCGCCCTCGATCGATACCAGTCCCCTGGGAAATGTCGGCAGCGGGTGATCGAGCCTGACGGTCACCGCGCCCGGTCGGGGCGGCTCGGCGACGTCGGCACCCATCGCCTCGAGAATCTTCCCCTTGGTGACGTCGGTGGTCGTATGCCACGTGCCGGCGACGTCCCAGTAGCCGTTGTCGACTCCCCATCCGGTGGCGTCGGTCATGTCGCCAGACCGCCGCCTACGCTCGCGCCGGATGGTTGAAGGCGCCGCCGGCATCACTCACGGCATCGATGATGGCCTATCGGGACCTCGACCCGCGTGCGTTGCGGTCGGCGATGCCCGGGTCCTGTTCGGCACGACTTCGTGGGCGGATAAGAGCCTGGTTCAATCGGGATCCTTCTACCCGAAGAAGACCATGAAGGCGCGCGAACGGCTGTGGTACTACGCGAGTCGTTTTCCAGTCGCCGAGATCGCGACAACGTACAGATTTCCGCCCACCCCGGAGCTGAGTCGCCAGTGGGTCGAGCGCACTCCCGAGGGGTTCACGTTCGACTTGCGCGCATGGTCATTGCTCACCGGGGCCCCGACTATGCCCGACTCGCTGTGGCCGGATCTGCAGGACCAGGTAAAGGACACGTCGCGCGACCAGCGCCGGTTGTACCCCGGCCACCTCTCGCCCGAGGCCTATGAGGAGTGTTGGGAGAGATTCGCCCACTCGATCCGCCCGCTGAGCGACGCGGGAAGGCTCGGAGCGGTCATCCTTCAGTACCCGTCCTGGTTCACTCCCCGCCCCGAAGCCTGGGCGGAGCTCGCCCTGGCGAAGCACCGCCTCCCGGGCGTCCAGCTCGCCGTCGAGTTCCGTAGCCCGAAATGGCTGGATGGCGACGCGTGCGAACCGACTCTCGAATGGCTCGAGGACCACGGCCTTGGATTCGTCTGCGTCGACGGGCCATCCGAAGGCCCCCGGGCGCTGCCCCCGGTCAGCGCGGTCACGAGCGAGGTGGGCGTGGTCAGGTTCGTCGGGCGACGCCATGTGGACGACGAGCCTTGGACCTGGCCCTACCGGTACCGGATCGAGGAGCTGAGCGACTGGGTCCCGCGCCTCTCCGATCTGGCGACGTCTTCGCGAGAGGTCCACGTGCTCATGGACAACGTCTGGGGCAGCGACGCCGTCGACAACGCGACGACGCTGGCCGCGTTGCTGGCGGAGGATCAGTGAGCCAGAGGATCAGCGGGCCCGACGATCAGTGAGCCAGAGGGCCGGCGAGGCCGAAGATTAGTGGTTCAGCCCCGGCTGAACCACCGAGCCGTGGTGACACACCATCCGCCAGCCGTCGGTGTCCGACCTGACGAAGATGTTCACAGTCGCCACCGTGACCCCGCCCTGGTCGCCTAGAAGGTTCTCGTCGAGCGACACCCACGCCGTTTCTCCCGCCACCACAGGAGTCTCCCGCGTCAACACGAACTGGATGTGCTGCCCACCCTGGAACAACGCGAAGAAGGATGCGGCAACAGGACCCCACCCCTCCAGGGTGGCCCACCCGGGATGAGTGCAAATCGCTCGGTCCGACCGTTCCCAAAGATCGGACATCGCGTCCATGTCCTTCGCTTCGAACGCGTCGTAGTAGCGGCGGTTGGCGGCGAGGAGCGAGGCGACGTCGTCCACCGCAAGACGATACCTTCGGCCCCATGCACTTCCCCCCGTCGCCGAAGGCCGGTCCGCGTGCCCGTGGAGCGGGCGGAGTCGAAGTCGCCACATGGCACTACGGTGGCGATGGTCCTCCGCTCCTCCTGGCCCACGCGACGGGCTTCCACGGGAGGTGCTGGATCCCGTTCGCGACAGCCCTGGCCGACCGCTTCGACGTCTGGGCGCTCGACCATCGCGGCCACGGTGCGTCTGGAAAGTCTCCCGACGGCCGCTACGACGATTGGTCCCTCATGGTCGACGACCTGCTCGCCGTGCTGGACGAAGTCGGCCTTGAAGGGTGGCGTGGCTTCGGGCACTCCCTTGGAGGGGCCGTTCTGGTGCTGGCGGAGACGAGACGGCCGGGTACCTTCGCGGGGATTTCGTGCTTCGAGCCTGTCGTGGTGCCTCCGGACCTTTTTTCCGAGGTCGCTCCCACCGCAGGCCCGCGTCTCGACGAAGTTGCACGCAAGAGACGCGCGTCCTTTCCGTCGAAGCGTGCCGCTTGGGACAATTACAGGGCGAAGCCGCCTTTCTCTCGGTTCGACCCAGAGGTTCTGGCTGCATATGTGGAATTCGGGTTCGTCGACGACGCGAGCGGTCATGCATCCCTCGCCTGCGCACCGGACGAGGAGGCGTCGGTCTACGAGGGTGCCGTTACGAGCGGCGCTTGGAACTCCCTTCCGTCCTTGCGGCCGCCCGTGACCGTGCTCGGCGGCGGGGACGGTAACGACCCGATGAGCTCGATCGTCGAGAGGATCGCCCGACAGATCCCGCGGGGCGCCGCCTTGCGCGTCCCCGGGCTGGACCATTTTGGACCGTTCGAAGAACCCGCCAAGGTGGCCGAGATAGCCGCAGAGGCGCTCGGTGCCGCGCCCGGCGGTTGGGCCGCCGGGGAGTCCACCATGATCGTCGCAGGGCCTAGTTAGCCTGGAGCCGATGTCCCTGCCGCTTCCGACATCGCTGTCGCCTTCGAAAGTGTCTTCGTTCAAGGACTGTGCGCTCGCGTTCAGGCTGTCCAACATCGACCGGCTTCCCGAACCCCCGTCAGCCCAAGCTGCGAAGGGGACCCTCGTGCACCGGGCGCTCCAGCTCCTGATGTGGGAAGAGGAGCCGGCGGGACGGACAGAGAGTGCTGCGACGGCCAAACTGTCCCGGGCCGTGCCGGAAGTCCTCGACGGTGGGGAGTACGGAGCGTTAGGGCTGTCCGAGGAGCAGCGGGCGGAATTCATCGAGGATGCCGCAGCGTTGATCCGCAACTACTTCACCCTCGAAGACCCCCGCGCGGTGCGCGTTCTGGGGACCGAGCTCAGAATGTCGGTCTCGGTCGGGACGCTGAAGTTGTCAGGGATCATCGATCGGCTCGAACTCGATCCCGCCGGCGATCTGGTCGTCACCGACTACAAGACCGGCAAAGCCCCCGGCCCGAGGCACGAGCAGTCCCGCCTCGGAGGGGTCCACTTCTATGCGTATCTCTGTGAACAGGTGCTCGGCCGGCGGCCTGCGCGCGTGCAGCTCCTTCACCTGAGAGAACCAATCGCCATCTCGACGACACCGTCGGAGCAGTCGATACGCGCCCTGCACCGGCAGTCGTTGGCGATCTGGACCGCCGTGGAGCAGGCCTGCGAACGGGAGGACTTCCGGCCGCGGCCTGGAAGGCTGTGCGACTTCTGCGCCTACCACGAGTTTTGTCCGGCGATGGGCGGGGACTTGTCCCGTCTTCCGACTCCGGTCGCCGACGTACGGGACGTTTCTTTTGCGTCGATCCCGATCATTACGGACGGCCCGGCGGTGTCAGCTCTGGCGTGACCCGAGCTCAAGAGGCCGAATGCCCCTGACTATCCCGATCCCCCCGGCATTCGCCCGCTTGGACGATGCCGTCGACAGCTGGTTCGATTCATACCTGCGCGGCAACCCACTCGCCGACGCTGTCATGTACTCCGCGAGCGCAGTCGGAGATCACGGCATCCTCTGGCTCGCCTTCGCCGGCCTTCAAGCAGCCAGGCGGCGTGGCGGGAACTGGCAGCGCCCTCTTCTCCGGGCCGTCTCCGGCCTGGCTGTCGAGTCGGCCGTTGTCAACGGCCCGGTCAAATGGATGTTCCGCAGGACCCGGCCCATGCACGACGAACCACGACCGTGGAACGTCCGACAACCGAGGACCAGCAGCTTTCCCTCCGGCCACGCCACTTCGGCCTTCCTCGGCGCCGCCCTGCTGAGCGACGACGACCCCTACTGGCCGATCTACTACGCGCTCGCGGCCGTGGTCGCCGCCAGCAGGGTCCATGTCAAGGTCCACCACGCATCGGACGTCCTCGGTGGGGTCATCATCGGAGCGGCCATGGGCCAGCTAGTCAGAAAATTGTTTCCCTTAACGAAGGAATCGCCGGCGGCCGAGCTACGTTGACCTTTGGCATGAGCACTTCGTTCGGCGTGACCTGGGATTACCGCTGCCCCTTTGCCCGTAACGCTCACGAGCACATCATGGCCGCCCTCGAGGCGGGTGCAGAGTGGGACGTCAAATTCCTCGCCTTCTCCCTTGACCAGGCCCACGTCGCTGAGGGAAATCCTCCCGTCTGGGACGAACCTGACAGGTATCCCGGGCTGATGGCCAACGAAGCCGGAATAGTCGTCCGGGACCGCCAGCCAGAGAAGTTTTTCGATGCCCACTGGGCGCTTTTTGGAGCCAGGCACGACAAGGCGCTGGACCTCCGTGATCGCGAGAACATCGCGCGGGTGCTCGACGACGCCGGCGTCGACGGAGCGGCTGTCCTGGGAGAACTGGACGAAGGTTGGCCCCTTGAGGTGTTCCGGAAGGAGCACGAGGACGCGGTCAGCAGCCTGGATGTGTTCGGCGTCCCGACGTTCACCTTGGATAATCACGCGGTCTTCGTGCGGCTGATGAATCGGCCCGAAGGCGACGGCAAGCTGGCCACGTCAACCATCGAACGGATCATCGACCTGATGCAGGACTGGCCCGAGTTGAACGAGTTCAAGTACACCCGCATCAGCCGCTAACCCTCGCCGGTGGGCAGCTAACTTCGCCCGGGTGACAAAGGGCCCGGACGGTTTGGCGATCTTGGGACTCGCCCCCGGGGAGCGAGTCCGCTGGAAAGGCCAGTCCGGGTCGCGGTGGAAAACCGGCGTGGTCACCCACAGAGAACGAGACGGAAGCATCGCTGTGACCGACGGGCGCGGGAACGCCAGGAGCCTTCCGGTTGACCGCCTCGAGGTGCCGTGCGCCGGCCCGAGAGGGGCGAAGCGGTGGGAGCCCTTACCCGACAGGGTGGCGAGAAGCGAGCAGCTGCGCCTGCTTTAACGCCAGACCAAGCGAACGGTCAGGCCGTCGGGGACAGGTCTCGGACCGCCTGGCGCAAATCGACTCCGATCGGGATCACTGCTAGCGCAGGAGTCGTCACACCGTTGTCCATGTAGCGCCGGACGGTCGCCCGGACCTCCGCCGGCGAGCCGTGGATGATCAGGGCGTCCACCACCTCGTCGGGGATCTCCTCTAGCGCAAGCTTTCGGTCGCCCGCCTTCCAGGCCTTCCACATGCCCTCCAGAAGCTGGCCTCTGCCGAGCCACTCGTGGAAGGCTGCGTACACCGGCACGTTGAGATAAGCGGCTACTAGGCGCCGGCCAATCGCTCGCACCGTCGCGGCATCTTCGCTCGGACAGACGAAGATTCGGGCGACTATCTCCTTTCCCTCGCCGACCTCGGCCACGACCCTCGGAACGTCGTCGGCGCCCAGCCAATTGATCACCGCGCCGTCGGCCTCCCGACCGGCCAAGCGAAGCATTCCGGGACGAAGGCCCGCCACGAGGATCGGCGGAACTACCGCCGGCGGCCGGCCAAGTTTGAAACCCTTCACCTTGAAGGTGTCGAACTCCTCGTCGACCTTCTCGCCGGTCAGCGCCCGCCGGAGAAAACGGACCATATCCCTGGTCCGCTTGTACGGCTCCTCGAACGGGATGCCGTTCCATCGCTCGACGATCACGTCCGACGAGGTGCCGATTCCGAGCACGAAACGCCCTGGAGCTGCTTCCGCCATCGCCGCGGCGCACTGGGCCATCAGCGCAGGGCCCCGCGTAAAAGCGGGGACGATCGCGGTGCCCAGCCGCAGCGACGAAGTCCAGGCTGCGGCGACGGCCAACGGGGTGAACGCGTCACTCCCGTCTGCCTCCGCCGACCACGCGTCGGTGTACCCGAGGTCCACCAGCTCCTCGATCCAGGGTCGGTGGTCGGCTAGAGGTACGCCATCGAAAGGGATCGTGATTCCGTAGCCCATCAGGCGGATGCTAGCCCGGCGCCCTCGGCGCCGAACCGGGGCCGGTCAGGCTGCGCTGCGCTCTCCGGCGTGCCTGGCGTCCGCGAGGAGGATGCTCCTAGCTTCGGCGATCCCGCGAAGCCCGATCTCGCGGGTCTCCGCGTCGAGGTGCCAATCCTCGCCGGCGCGAACCCCGGCGGCGCCGGCGGGCCGCGGCAGATCGCTCTCCGGATCGATCAGAACCAGCTGCTGGGGCATGCCGAAATGATCCCAGGAGGGTGTGACGCTTACGCCTGGGCCGTTGCCCGCAGGTAGAGTCCGGTCATGTCTGAAGTTGTCATCGTCGATGCGGTCCGGACCCCTGTAGGGAAGCGAAACGGAGGCCTGGCCGGGGTTCACCCGGCGGATCTTCTGGGCACCGCTCTGACCGCGCTCTTCCAGCGGACCGGCGTCGACCCGGCCGAGGTCGGACAGGTGGTCGGCGGCTGCGTGTCCCAGGTCGGAGAGCAGGCGTTCAACATCGCCCGCACCGCGTGGCTGGCAGCCGGCTTTCCCATGACGACCGCGGCCACGACCGTGGACACGCAGTGCGGTTCGAGCCAACAAGCGGCGAACCTCGCGGCCAGTTTGGTTTCCTCCGGGGTAGTCGACGTCGCCGTCGCTTGCGGGGTGGAGTCGATGACGAGGATCCCGATCGGCTCTAACTCCTCGAAGAAGCTTGGCCTCGGGGTGCCGATCCCGAAGACCTACTTTTCCCGGTACGAGCTCACGTCCCAGTTCGAGGGAGCCGAGCGGATCGCGGACAAGTGGGGCATCACCCGCGACGACACAGACGCGTTCGGGCTGCGCTCACAGCAGCTCGCCGCGCAGGCGTGGAATGAACGGCGGTTCGACACCCAGATCACGGCCGTCGATGCACCAGTCCTTGACGCCGAAGGCAACCCTACCGATGAGCTGAAACAGGTCGCCAGGGACGAGGGACTTCGCGAAACGACGCTCGAGGCGTTGTCATCCCTAAAGCCGGTCGCCCGGCCGGACGGAGTCCACACCGCCGGCAGCTCGTCGCAGATATCCGACGGCGCGGCAGCGATTCTCCTGACGACACCCGAACGAGCCGCGCAGCTCGGCCTCACTCCCAAGGCCCGCGTCGTCGCGCAATGTCTCGTTGGCGTCGACCCTGTCCTGATGCTCACCGGACCGATAGACGCGACGAACCTCCTCCTCGAGAGAACCGGACTGGCGATAGATGACATCGACCTGTTCGAGATCAACGAGGCGTTCGCGTCCGTTGTTCTCGCTTGGGAGAGGGAAGTGAAGTCGGACCCCGACCGGGTTAACGTCAACGGTGGAGCGATCGCACTCGGACACCCGCTCGGCGGAACCGGCGTGGTGCTGCTGACCAAGGCGCTGCACGAGTTGGAGAGAACCGGGGGAAGGCGAGCCCTCATCAGCATGTGCTGTGGCGGTGGACTCGGCACCGGAACCGTTCTCGAGCGCTGATTGACCTCACTCGCCGAAGCGCTCGGCTACCCGCCTGACGCCTGCCTGCTGATCGTCACGTGCGACGACCTCGGCCTTACGTTCGCGAGCAACGCCGGCGTTTACAGCGCACTGCGGGAGGGAATGGGCAGGGTCGGAGGGCTCGTGGTCCCTGGCCCTTGGGCGCGTGAGGCCGCTGCGCGCTACCGCGGTGAGGACGTCGGAGTACACCTGACGCTCAACGCCGAATACGACCTCTACAGGTGGGGCCCGATAACCCAGAGTCCTTCGCTGCTCGACGGCGACGGCGGTTTCCCACGGACGGTCGATGATCTCTGGGACCACGCCGACACGGAGGAAGTGCACCGCGAGTGCCGCGCTCAGATCGAGAGGGCGATCTACTGGGGCTTCGATGTGAGCCACGTGAGCGCCCACCTCGGAGCGCTCGACTTCCGTCCGGAGTTCTTCGATGTCGCGCTCGAGCTGGCCGCCGAATTCCGGCTGCCGCTGCGGCTGCCGGGAGTAGGAGCCGAACGGCAGTGGGGTTTTCCGTTCAGGGAACGGGCGGTGGAGGAAGGCGTCATCTCGCCCGATCACCTCGTGCGAGTCTCACGTAACCAAAGCGCGCGCGGGGCGCTCGACCAGCTCCTGTCCGACATCCGTCCGGGAGTGACCGAAGTCGTTCTCCGGCCGGCTCTCGACACTGCTGAGCTGCGGTCGATCGCCCCGGACTGGGCGGCGAGGGTCGCCGATCACGACCTGGCCATGACCGCAGATTCCCTCCAAGTTCTTGCGAGGCGTGATCGCGTCCATCTGATCGGCTACCGGCAACTGCGCGACCTGCAACGTCGCTGAGGGGGGTTAGCCGCGTATTACGCGGGGTCTTTGTCCGAAGAGTCGCTGGCAAGCCGGGCGGCAAGCTGCTCTAGCCCGGCAACGCGGCTCGCCTTCACAAGGACTGCATCCCCCGCAGAAAGGTCGGAGAGCAAAAGTTCGGCGTCGTCGATCCCGGCAGCCGGCTGCAGACCGTAAGCGGCGGTGCCGACAGCGATGACCTCGATGCCCAACTGCGCGGCGTAAACGGCGACCGCGAGGTGTTCCTCGTTGCTTCGGTTGCCAAGCTCCGCCATCTCACCGAGCACCGCCACGCGCCGGCGCGCCGGAGCCGCAGCGAGCGCGTCGAGAGCGGCCCTCATGGAAGTCGGATTGGCGTTGTAACTGTCGTTGATAAGGAACGAACCTGCCCGGGAGCGCCCCACCTCCATTCGCCACGGGGAGAGGCGCGCGTCGGCTAACGCGGCCGCGGCCGGGTAGAGCTCCACGCCGCACACGCATGCGATGGCCAACGCGGCGAGCGCGTTCGGCACTTGATGCGCACCTCTCGCGCCGAGCGTCACAGCGACGGTCCCCCACGGTGTGCGCGCGTCGAACTTGGCGCGGAGTTGATCGTCGAGTTGTATGCCGTCGGCGAACAGGTCCGCTGTTGGTTGCGTGGTCGAGTACAGGAGCGAACGGGCCTTGGTCCTGTTAGCCATCGCCGCCACGCGCGGGTCGTCGCCGTTCAGTACAGCCGTCCCTCCCGCCGGCAGCGATTCGACGAGCTCGCCTTTGGCGGCGGCGATGTTGTCGATGGAGCCGAACAACTCGGTGTGCGCGGCTGCGACGCATGTGACGACTCCGACGGTCGGTCGAGCAATCCGGGAAAGAAGCGCCACGTGACCGGGTCCTCGCGCGCCCATCTCGATGACCGCCACTTCGGTCGATGCCGGCGCGTTGGCGAGGGTCAGCGGAACGCCAAGCTCGTTGTTGAAAGACCGCTCGCTCGCGGTGACACGTCTCGCCGCTCCGAGCGCCGCGGCGGCCAGGTCCTTGGTAGAGGTCTTTCCCACCGACCCGGTTATCCCGACGACATCACCCGCGAGCCGGTCGCGCGCCGCCGAACCGAGTGCCAGCAAGCCGGCGCCCGTATCCTGGACGACAACGGCGGGCACACGCAGACCCTCGGCCACCTTTCCGTGGTTCACCATCACGGCCGCTGCGCCGGCGTCGACTGCGGCGGAGACGAAATCGTGGCCGTCACGCTCCGCTTTGATCGCCACGAACAGCTCGCCCCTTTGCGTCAGCCTGGAGTCGATCGAGACCCCAAACAAGGTGATCGCCGGCAAGTCGGATGGATCGCCGGCGCGCCGCACTGGCCACACGAGCCTGCCGCCCGTCACTTCGGCCACTGACGTTGGCGTCCACTCCACCCACCGATAATCGCAGGTCAACGGCGGGACCCGCGGGAGGGTGACGGGCTTTTCGGCGAAGGGCAAGTAGCGTAACTCGGCGATGGCCGGGGAAACGCCGCGACGGAAAGTCCGGCTGCTCGTTCTGTACGGCGGCCGCTCCGCCGAGCACGAGGTTTCGTGCATCTCGGCGTTGCATGTCGTCCGTGCCGCCGACTCCGAGAAGTACGACCTCAAGGTGGTCGGCATCACGAGCGACGGGCGTTGGACCGATGCCACGCCCGCGGTTCTGGACGCAGGCACGGGGGGTCAGGTGGCGCTGCCGTCGCCGGACACCATCAAGGGTCACAAAGCGCTCGAGCCGGTTAAGACGGTCACCGCTGATAGCGACGCCGGTCCGTTGGTGGTGCTCCCCCTGCTACACGGGCCGATGGGTGAGGACGGAACGGTGCAGGGCCTCCTCGAGATCGCCGGCGTCCCATACTGCGGCAGTGGGGTGACCGGATCTTCGGCCGCCATGGACAAGGGCGTCGCCAAGTCTCTTTTCACATCGGCAGGCCTTCCCCAGGCACGCTACCTGCTCCTTCGCGAAGGCGAGTTCGACGACCTGAGAGAATTGATCCGGCGGGTCGAGAACGAACTCGGATGGCCGGTGTTCGTCAAGCCCGCGAACATGGGGTCGTCGATAGGGATCACCTGTGCGCACGAGTCTTCGGAGCTGGCGCCAGCGCTGGACAAGGTGCGGCTCTACGACGAGTTCGCGATCATCGAAGAAGCCGTCTCGGGAGCGCGCGAGCTCGAGATGGGCGTTCTTGGATGGCCGGAGCTTCGGACTTCGCTGCCCGGTGAAATCAAGCCGAGCCACGAGTTCTACGACTTCGAGGACAAATATCTCGACGGCGCCGCTGCTCTCGACGTGCCTGCCTCCGTCCCCGACCAAGTGGCGAACGAGATGAGCCATCTCGCGGTGGCCGCCTGCAAAGCCCTTCGGGTCGACTCGATGGCACGAGTTGATTTCTTCTGGCAAGAGGGCGGCCGCGGCCTGTTGGTGAACGAGGTGAACACGATCCCTGGATTCACGCCCATCTCGATGTACCCGCGACTGTGGGCAGCGTCAGGCGTCCCCTACGAGCAACTCGTGGACGAGCTGGTCGGCCAAGCGTTGCGAAGGGCGGAAAGACGGGGGCAGTTCCAAACCCACCGCTGACCCGGAACCGAATGTCAGTCGGACAACGGGGCGCTGGACGTGCATGTCCGAAAACCGCCAGTTAATCTCGCGCGGAGGCGCCATGCTGGAACGGTGATGGACGACGAGCACTGCTACAGAGCGGCCTCGAGCAGGGACGGCCGGTTCGACGGCGCCTTCTTCACCGCTGTCCTTACGACCGGCATCTATTGCCGGCCGAGTTGCCCGGCGGTCACACCTAAACGAAAGAACGTCAGGTTCTACGCGACCGCGGCTGCCGCGCAGGAAGCTGGTTTTCGGGCGTGCAAGCGCTGCCGGCCCGATGCTGCGCCGGGTTCGCCGGAGTGGGTCGGGAGAGCCGACGTGGTTGCACGGACCATGCGCCTTATCGGTGATGGCGTCGTCGAGAGAGAAGGCGTTTCGGGTCTTGCCCGCCGGATCGGTTACAGCACCCGCCAGCTGCACCGCCTCGTCTTCGCCGAGTTGGGCACCGGGCCGCTGAGCCTCGCCAGGGCGCGGCGCGTGCAGCACGCGCGAATGTTGTTGGAGACAACCGACATTCCCATCACCGACGTCGCTTGGGCTTCGGGTTTCGGAAGCGTCCGGCAGTTCAACGATTGCGTCCGCCAGGTCTACGCCCTTTCACCGTCGGACATTCGAGGTGCTGGGGCGGTGAAGCGACGCTCGCGTCCCGCCGCCGGGCAAGCCATCGAAGTCCAGCTTGCTTATCGTCGTCCTATCGAGCTGAGTGACCTGCTCGGCTTTATCGGCACCCGCGCCGTGCCGGGAGTAGAGACGTGGGACGGGCTTACGTATTCGAGAGTTCTGGCTCTTCCGCACGGCGAAGGATTTGTCAGCGTCGGCGCGAACGGGTCAACGAGCCGCGAACAGCGAGCAGACCGACCAATCGGCTCGGGCTACGTGACATGCCGGCTCGAACTGCAGGACACACGCGACTTCACCACTGCCGTAGCGCGCCTGCGCGCACTGCTCGACTTGGACTCCGATCCGGTGGCGGTGTCGACGATCCTCGGGGCCGATCCCCTGATGGCACCACTGGTTTCGGCGAGACCAGGCCTGCGTATTCCAGGATCGGTCGACGGTTCGGAAATAGCGCTGCGAGCGGTCCTCGGTCAACAGGTGTCGGTCACCGGTGCCCGCACCCTCGCCGCCCGGTTGGTCCAGATGTTCGGGAAGTCGGTCGAGCAGCCGCGCGACGGTCTGACCCACGCGTTCCCCTCCGTTGACGCCATCGCATCTGCGGACCCTTCGTTGTTGCCGTTGCCCGCCGCCCGCGCAGAAGCCATCGTCACCCTGGCCAGATCGCTCGCTGACGGCATCATCCAGATCGATCCCGGTGCTGATCGCGACGAGACCGAAGCGGCCATGCGAGCGCTTCCGGGGATCGGGCGCTGGACCTCGTCCTACGTCCGGATGCGAGGTCTCGGCGACCCTGACGTGTTCATGGAGACCGATCTCGGCGTCAAAAGAACGATCGCCAATCAGCGCGGTATCGGGGCCATCGCCGGCGAACAGTTTCGCCCATGGCGCTCCTACGTCACCGTCCACCTCTGGACGGCCCCGCAGGCCGCCCAACCTTCCGAAAAGGAGTGTGTAGAAGCATGATCAAGCAGACCGCAGCCCCTCGTTTTCTGCCCCAGACCAAAGGGATGAGTCGCTTCTGGTGGGACGAAATCACCGTGCCGCTTGGGACCTCCAAGCTTGAAGTTCTCTTGATCAGCGACGGCGACGCGCTCACCGGCCTGTGGTTCGGCGACAGTCATCCGGGTACACCGAACGGTTCGCAAGGATTGGTGCGCGACCGAACACCCGTCGCGGACGCAGCCGAGCAACTTGCCGCCTACGCAGAAGGGGATCTGACCGAGTTCGACCTTGCGCTTCGCCCTGCCGGAAGCGATTTCCAGCGCGCGGTGTGGGAGCGTTTGCTCGAGATCCCCTACGGGATCACCACCACGTACGGTCGGGTAGCAGCCGATATCGCACGACCGAAGGGAAGCCGAGCGGTCGGCGCGGCGGTCGGCAGCAACCCGATCTCGATAATGATTCCCTGCCATCGCGTGATCGGAGCGAACGGTTCTCTGACCGGCTACGGAGGCGGCTTGCACAACAAGGTCGCCCTACTGAAACTCGAGGGCATCTCGCTGTAACTCAGGATGCTCGTCAGCTCACGCCGGCAAGGGCCGCCACCTTCTCACGCCACGCACCGAACTTCGAATCGGTGGTCGACCTGAGGAACCGGATCAACAGGGCTCCGTCGCCAGAAGCCTTCAACCTGCCCCGCATGAATGCGACGCTCGGTTCGACCCTCCCGGAGAGAACGTCGGCAGCGTCGTCGCCGGCGAGGAGCAGGACGAGATCGGCGTCAGCGTCGACTCCCGCCACGCCGTCGACCGCGTTGCCATCGTCGTAGCGCCAGTGAAAACCGGCCTCGCGGCGCTTCTTGCCGCTACCTTCGCTGAGCGCGAGTGAGACGGTCCCCGAAGATCCGGGCGCTTGCGGCAACAAGCCGACCGCGCCGGCTGCGGCGGAAGCCCAATCGTCGCTGAGCCAGTCCAACGCCATGTCGGACCTCCTAGCGCCGGCCAGCCGGCAAAGACCCGACCCCTGCAAACAGGTCGTTACCGTCACCGATTCCGGCGGTCAGATCGCGGGCCACGTCGTACTCCTCGTACGGATGAAGTTCGTCGGCGACCTCCGCCGGTAACCCGAACCAATGTCGCGAGTTCGGGTCGACCTGGGTTTCGTGCGCAAGCAAGGCTTCCCGCGCGTTGGACACGAACCCGCGCACATCGATCACGATCTGCGGCAGAGCCGGCTGCTCGCCCTCTTCCTTCGCTGCTTCTGACTCGATCCAACGCTTCAGCCGCTCGTCGGTGTAAGGGGACTCCAACCCGAGCTCGAGAAACTTGTTGTGCATGGCGAGCATTCGTTTCGCAGACCAGCGGACGTAGCACAGGCGCGATGGTTGCCAAACAGGGCCGGCGTCCTGATACCGGTCGGGATCCCCGGCCGCATCGAAGGCAAGCTCGGAGATCTCGTTCACCCGAAGGTGATCCGGGTGCGGGTAGCCGCTCTGATCTCGCGGATAGGTGATCACGACCTGCGGTCGCTCCCTGCGGATCACCGCGACAAGCCGGCCCACGGCCTCGTCGAGCGGAGCCGCCGCGAAGCTGCGCGGATCGCTGTTCGCCTCGCTGCCGGGCATTCCCGAGTCGCGGTACCCGAGGTATACGACTTCGTCGTAGCCGATTATTTCCGCAGCTCGTGCGAGCTCCCGCTCGCGAACCAAGGAAAGGTTCTCCCTGACGTCCGGGCGGTCCATCGCCGGGTTGAGGATGTCGCCTTCCTCGCCGCCGGTGCAGGTGAGCAGGACCGTTCGCACCCCTTCGGCGTGGTAGCGCGAAACCGTCGCAGCACCCTTCGAGGACTCATCGTCCGGATGGGCGTGAACCGCCAACAGGCACAACTGGGTCATCTGGTCAAGGTTACGGCGAAATCAGCGGTTGCCGGACGCAATACCCCGGCGGTCCTCCGCCGGCGGTGTCGTCGCTACAGCTTGTCGATCTCGGTGGCGAGCTCGACGTCGGCGGACGTCAGACCTCCGGCGGAGTGAGTGCTCAGCCGGAGTGTCACCGTGTTCCAGGAGATATTGATGTCGGGGTGATGGTTGCGTTGCTCGGCGAGCCGGCCCACGTCGTTCACAAAGCCGAGCGCGGCAGCGAAATCGGCGAGCACCACAGTCTTGACCAACTCGTCTCCGTCGCGCGACCAGTCGAGGTTCTTCAGGGCCTCGCCGATTGCCTCTTCCCCGAGAAGCTGCTGGGCCATCGCTCCACCTCCTTCGAAGGTTCGATGTTGAGACTATTCTCTCGTCGGTGCCGCGGATATACCCGGCTCGAAGCCTTCCCCTGCAATAGACGTCTCACCGAAGCGGGGGAACGCCGTGCCCGAACAAGCCGCGCTGGAGCAGCTGCGGGAATTCATCCTTCATGACGGCGGCCGTCTGTACGCCGGCGCGGTCCCGGGCGGTTTGGCTCTAGCGGATTCACAGCAAGCGCTTCTGGTGCTGGGGCCTCCTCGCTCCGGGAAGACCTCGGCGGTGGCAGTCCCGAACGTGCTGTGCGCGCCCGGAGCAGTGATCGCGACGTCTACCAAGGCCGACGTGCTGATGTCGACCATCGAGTCTCGTTCGCAGATGGGGCGTTGCTGGCTGATGGATCCCAGCGGATCGATCGGCCTTGACCCGCCCGGCGTCACAAGACTTCGTTGGTCACCCGTCGCGGCGGCATCGACATGGGACGATTCGCTTGTAATGGCCAGAGCCATGACCCAAGCGGCCAGGCCGGCCGGTCGGCAGGGGGAGTCGGCTCACTGGACCGAGAGGGCGGAAGCGCTGTTGGGGCCGCTGCTGCACGCGGCATTCCTATCAGGTGACGGTATCGATGATGTCCTCGGATGGACGTTGCGCCAGGACCTCGGTCCCGCACAGGCGACTCTGCATGCGAACGGCCTCCCCGTCGCAGCCGACGCGCTCGGCGGGATCGCGTCGACCGACCGGCGGGAGCTGTCGGGGATTTGGTCGAGCCTCGCAGGGGTGCTCGCCGCCTACCGCTCCGACGCGGTTCTCGACAACTCCACCGCCGTCAACTTCGATCCCGCGGCCTTTGCCCAGAGCAGCGACACCGTGTACATCTGTGCGCCGGCGCGCCACCAGGATCTGACGTCTCCGATAGTGGTGGCGTTCCTCGAGCAGATCCGCTCTGCCGCCTACTCGGCAAGAGCCACAGCCGGGCAGAGCATGGCGGCGGCTCCCCCGGTGACCATGGTGCTCGACGAGCTCGCAAACATCGCGCCACTCCCCGACTTGCCTGGCCTGGTCAGCGAAGGCGGCGGCCAAGGGGTGTTGACGGTGGGATGCCTTCAGGACCTTTCCCAGGCGAGGGTCAGGTGGGGCCCGGCGGCCGACGGATTCCTGTCTTTGTTCGGGACCAAGCTGGTGTTGCCGGGTATCGGCGACCTGTCCACCCTGGAGCTGGTCTCGAAGCTCGGCGGCGAGGTGGACGTTCCCGTCCGGAGCGTCAGCCGGAGCTCGGCGTGGGGCCCCGGTTACGGCTCTCCGACGGTGACCTGGTCGACCCAGCGGCAGCGGAGGATCCCGCCCGAGGCGGTCAACCAGCTGCCGAAAGGCAGCGCTCTCCTCCTGGCCGGACCACGGCCGCCCGAATACGTCTCATTACCTCCGTGGTGGTTGCAGGAGCCCTTCTCGAACGTAAGACGATCCAGACTGGAGAGGCCGCTGGAGCCGGCGCAGGCGGAGATTCGTACACTCGGCCGATGAACCGCCCGGCTCTGCCGCCTGTGAGCCTCGTCGGTGCGGGCGCGGTCTCGGTCCAGTTCGGCGCCGCCTTCGCGACCCACTTGTTCAACCGGGTCGGCCCGGTCGGTGCAGTCACGGTCCGCCTGGTGATCGCGGCCATCATCCTCGCGGCACTTCCTCGTACTGCGAAGGGGAACACGCCTGCGACCGAAATCCGACTGGGCGGTCGCAGCCGCGTTCGGGCTTGTGCTCGCGGCGATGAACCTGAGCTTCTACGAGTCCATTGCGAGGATCCCGCTCGGTGCCGCGGTGACCGTCGAGTTCTCTGGCCCGCTGCTCGTCGCACTCGTGGGATCTCGCCGCTGGTCGGACGGGCTTTGGGCGGCGATGGCCGGTCTCGGAGTGGCGCTGCTCGCTTCGGCAACCGGTCGCGGTCTCGATCCGGGCGGTGTTGCGTTGGCGGGCCTCGCGGGCGCGTTCTGGATCGCTTACATCGTGTTGAACAAGCAGACGGGCCAACGTTTCGAGGCTCGACGCGGACTGACGATCGCGATGATCACCGGCGCGGCGGCAATACTGCCCGCGGGACTGGTTTCGGGAGGCGGGAACCTTTTTTCCTGGTACGTGCTCGGACTCGGCTCGTCGGTTGCGCTCCTGTCCTCGGTGATCCCCTACTGGCTCGAGCTGGTCGCGCTCAGACGGGTGACGCGTAGGGCCTTCGGCGTAATGCTGAGCCTGGACCCGGCGCTCGCGGCGCTGGCCGGGTTGGTGGTGCTCGGTCAGCATCCCGGGGCGCGGGAGCTGACCGCGATGGCGCTCGTCGTCGTGGCGAACGTTGGCAACTCGGTTGCGGGCCGCCCGACCGCCGCCGTAGCTCCCTAGCTTCAGGGCAGCAAAGCCGCGCCGGCGCACACCGCCGCGACTAAAAGGATGGCGGCCACGTCGCGCCGGCCGGGCTTCACCGTCCGAGCCGCGATCATCCCGGTTCCTCCGCGTGCGGTGATCGCTTCGGACAGTTCGCCGGCGCGGCGCACCGAAACCGCGAGGGCGGCTACGAGGATGTCGATCAGCTCGTCGAGCCACCGCTCGAGACCAGAACGGCCCTGGCTGGGCGGGCGCGCGGGCCGCAGCTTGCGTGCGGCCAGCAGGACGCGCAGCTCGCCGACGAGCAACGGCAGGCTTCGAACGCAAAGAGCAACCGCTACTGCGAACTCGTCAACCGGGAAACGAACCAGCCTCAGTGGAGCCATCAGCCGCGCGACCGCTGGGGCGATCTCGCCGAGCGACGTGGTCCAGCCGACCATGGCCGCGGCGAGCAGCAACACGATCCCGATCGAGACGAAACGGAGGTAGGCGTCGATCCCGCCGAGTCCCAGAACCGCTCCGCCTATGGTCAGGTGAGGTTTGCCACCAGAGATCGAAGCCAGACCACCGGTGACGATGATCACGACCCAGAACCAGAAAGGTGGCTTGGGCAGGGCGCCCCTCGGGATGTGCGCAACCAGGCCGGCGATTAGCAACAGGCAGGTGATGAGACCGAGCGCACCCCACGACGGGTAGTAGGAGAGCACGACGCTGAGACCTGCGACAGCAACGAGCTTGGTTCCCGCCCAGAGCCGGTGGACAGGCGTGTCCCCCGGGATCTCGCGAAGAAGGATGATCCGCGGTGGGCGTCGTTCGGAGTCGCGGTTGTAGGGGGTGCGGGAGTCTGTTTTCAGCATGGTGTCGCCTCGCGGGACCCGTCGAAAACAACCCGGCCGCTCTCCAATCGAACTACCCGGTCGCATACCCGCTCCATGCCTTCGAGGTCATGGGAGATGACCACGACCGTCAGCCCCTGGTCGAATCGAAGCCTGGCGAGGAGGTCGACGAGGGACTCGCGCGCCGGCGCGTCGAGGCCGGCGAGTGGCTCGTCGAGAACGATCACGGAAGGCCGGCGGGCGAGGATTCCGGCCAGCGCAACCCGGCGCTGCTCTCCACCGCTCAGCTCGTCGATGCCACGCCCGGCGAAGCGGTTTGGATCGAGCCCGCCCTCGGCCAGAGCGACCGCCGCGGCGTGGTCGTCGGCTGCGCCGGCGGCGCTTATGTCTTCCTTGACGGTCGTCCGCTGAAGCTGGAGCCGGGCGTGCTGGAACGCCAAGCCAACCGAACCGACCTGTTCGTGCACTGGTCGTCCCCCGAGTAGGCAGACGCCTTTGGTCGGCTGCAGAACGCCGGCGAGGATCCAGGCGAGCGTCGACTTTCCGGAGCCGTTGCTGCCTACCACGAGCAGCCCGTCCCCCGGTCGTATGGTCAGGTCGACATCTGCTAGCGCGGGATGCGCCCACGGGCTTCCCGCGCCATAGGTGTGGGAGACCCCAGACAGCTCAAGAACGTGGCCGGCGGTCCGCGAACCGTTGGGATGGACCGAAACGCCGGCCGGCGAACGCGTCCCGACCGGGGCGGCGCCGTTGGTTGTGGTCGAACCCGGAGAAACGACAGTGTCGGTCTCGACCAGATGACCGGCGCGCAGACGGAAGGTCTTGTCGGCGCGTGCGGTCTCCTCCAGGCGGTGGGTCACGTGGACCACCGTCATGCCTCGCGATTCGGGAAGGCGCGCGAGGAGGGACGTCAGCTTGTCCCTTCCGTCGGCGTCCACCATCGCCGTCGACTCGTCAGAGATGAGCAGCTCCGGGCGGCGCGCCAGCGCTGCTGCGACCGCCAGTCTCTGCAGCTCCCCGCCCGACAACGTCGATGTCTCACGCTGCCCCATGCCTTCGAGACCGACCGCTCCTAATAACCCGGCAACGTCGACGTCGCTCGCGTCATGAAGCCCCCAGACCACGTCGTCGTCGACGCGGACGCCGAGGATCTGCGTCTCGGGGTGCTGCATGATCATCGCAGTGCCGCCCTTCCGGCCAAGTCCTGCCGGACCGGGCCGGCGCACGGTTCCCGACGTCGGCTGCCGTCCGGCGAGGAGCCGGGCGAGAGTCGACTTGCCAGATCCGTTGTTTCCGACAAGCGCGACGAACTCGCCGGAGTCGATCTCGATGGACACGTCCGCGAGGGCGTCCGAGGCGGACCCGGGATAGCGAAAACCGATCTTGTCCATCGTCACCGGCACCGGCGCCGGCGCGGGTGGAGCGGCTCCGTTGGATGCCTCCCCGAAGGTGTTCGGCAACGTGTCGAGCCGGTCGACGGCTCGCAAAGACTCGAGCCGCTCCAAGACCGGACCGAGAAGCACCCACGCGAGAACCGTGAACCAGAGCGTCGCCAGGATCACGAGCACGCCGACGGTGATCTGCCAGTCCCGGATCATGGCAGCGACGAAGCTGTTGAGATCGTGAGTGACGCTGTGGGGCACCGACAGCCGCTGGAGTATCTTCTCGACGCCTTTCCAGGTGTTGTGGATCTGCTCGAGGGTGAGCTTCCGGATCGAAGAGAACACTTCGAGAAATCCGATAGCTACGGCCGCGAGCACGGGGGCGATGAGCGAGACCACCGCGAACACGGCGCCGAACGACCAGTTCCGACGCAGCCCAGTTCCGACCAAGCCGCCCACGATCGCGCACTCGACCACGTTGGAGACCGTTCCGGTCCCGGCGACCATGAAGCTCAGAACCGAAGCAGCGAACGCGGAGGCAGCGAGCGCCCGGAAACGGTGGCGGTGCGACACCACCCCGAGTGGCACCACCGAGAGAGCGGCGACCGGCCCGAGGTGGGGCAGGAACCAGCCGATCACCGTGAGCGCGACCGTAACGCCCGCCATGACCGACGCCGTCGCTATTTCGATCGGCCGCAGGGGCCCGGTGGCGCGGGTCTCTTCCGGCACGGGTTCCAGAGTGCCATCTGAGGGAGACCTTGGGGTGTCGAAGGGTCTGACGCTCAGGAAATGTTTAAGTTGGTCAAGTGTGTAGAGAAAGGGAACCGGGGTTCCTTTTCTCTACCCAGCGCTACAGTCAGGGCGGAGTCGATGAGGCTTGGACAGTCACCAGCCCCGATTGACCGCCGTCAGCGGAAGTCCCGAGAGGGCAGGAGCGACTTGGTCCGCAACGGCAGGGGCCGGATCCGCTCCACGACCACGTTGATGACCGTCTCCACCCGCTCCAACCGCCCGTCGACGATCACGGCCGGACTGGTGCGGGCCACCCTCCGAAAACGCACCCACGCTCCCGCCGAGCACACCACGTTCACCAGCCCCGTCTCGTCCTCCAGGTTCATGAAAGTCACCCCCTGCGCCGTCGCCGGTCGCTGGCGGTGGGTCACCACCCCAGCCACCAACACCTTCTGCCCCGGCGTCAGCTCCACCAACTTCGCCGCGGTCACTACGCCGGCGGCGGCAAGCTCCTCTCGCACGAACTCGGTCGGGTAGCTGTCCGGGGAGAGGCCGGTGGCCCACAGGTCGGCGTGGTTGGCCTCGGAGGGATGCATGTCCGCCAGAGGCGGGGCGTCGGCACCGGTGACGAGGCCTTCGAGCCGAGCGGCGACACGGCCGGAACGACCGGTTACGGCACCACTGGTCGCATCCACATCACCGCCGGCGGCTGCCACCGCCCCGGCCCCCCATAGAGCCGCGCGCCTGGCCAGGCCGAAGCACTCGAACGCTCCCGCCGTAGCCAGCGCCTCCGACTGCGGCGCCGACAAACCGACCCGGCGAACCACGTCCTCCATGTCCCGGTAGGGCTGCCCGGCTTCCATCCGTTCTGCAACTTCGTCTCCAACGCCGCGCACGTACGACAACCCCAACCGCACCGCCGCACCACCCGCCGACTCTTCGCACGCCTCCAACCTCGATTTCGCGCCGCTCGAGTTCACGCAAGGCCGGCGCACCACGACACCGTGCCGGCGAGCGTCAGCCACAAGGGTCTGCGGCGACCAGAAACCCATCGGCTGGCCGTCGAGCAGGCCGGCGCAGAACGCCGAGGGGTAGTAGCACTTGAGCCACGCCGACGAATAGACCAGATAGGCGAACGAGACGGAGTGGCTCTCGGGGAAACCGAAGTTGGCGAACGCGACGAGCTTGTCCCAGATCGAGTCGGCCACCTCCCCGACGATCCCCCGCTCCTCCATCCCCCCGTAGAACCGGGCCTTCAGCTGCTCCATCTTCTCCACGCTGCGTTTCGAGCCCATCGCCTGGCGCAGCCGGTCGGACTCCGCCGGCGTGAACCCGGCGACGTCGATTGCCATTTGCATCAGCTGCTCCTGGAACAGAGGAATCCCGAGCGTCTTCTCGAGGCTGCGCTCCAGCAAGGGATGCAAGAAGGTGGGCTTCTCAGTTCCATTGCGCCGGCGGATGTAAGGGTGCACCGAACCGCCCTGGATGGGACCCGGCCTGATCAACGCCACCTCTACCACCAGGTCGTAGAACTTCCGTGGCTTGAGTCGCGGCAGCGTCGCCATCTGCGCGCGGCTCTCCACCTGGAAAACACCCACCGAATCGGCCCTCGACAGCATCTCGTACACCTCAGGCTCCTGCTCCAACCGAGCAAGGTCCACCTCGACCCCGTGGAAGGAACGCACGTGATCGACGGTCGCGTGCAGCACCGTGAGCATCCCCAGGCCGAGCATGTCGAACTTGACGAGACCGGCGGAGGCGCAGTCATCTTTGTCCCACTGGAGCACGCTGCGGTCCGCCATGCGCGCCCACTCGACGGGGCAGACCTCGGCGACCGGCCGGTCGCATATGACCATGCCCCCTGAGTGGATACCGAGATGCCTTGGAAAATTCTGGACTTCGGCGGCTAGACCCATCACCGCCGGCGGGACCTCACAGTCCTCCGGACGGGCATCTGAAGCCGGCAGCGGCCCCCAGTGATCAATTTGCTTGGACCACGCGTCGACCTGGCCTTGAGAAGCACCCAACGCCTTGCCCATGTCGCGCACCGCCGATCGTGGGCGGTAGGTGATCACGTTGGCGACCTGCGCGGCGCACCCGCGACCGTAACGCCGGTACACGTACTGGATCGCCTCCTCCCGACGGCCGCTCTCTATGTCAACGTCGATGTCGGGCGGGCCGTCGCGCTCAGGCGAGAGAAAACGTTCGAACAGCAACCCGAGATCGACCGCGTCTGCGTTGGTTATCCCGAGCGCGTAACAAACCGCGGAGTTGGCCGCCGACCCGCGGCCCTGGCAGAAGATGTCGTGGGTCCGGCAGAACTCGACGATGTCCCACACGATCAGGAAGTAGCCGGCGAATCCGAGCTTCTCGATCATGTTCAGCTCGTAGTCGATCTGGGGCCAGGCCTTCGGGTTCTTCGGCGCGTGCCGCGGTCCGTAGCGGCGGAGAGCACCTTCTTCGGTTATTTGACGCAGCCAGCTCATCTCGCTTTGCCCCTCGGGGACCGGCCACGGCGGAAGGTTCGGCGCGACGAGGGAAAGATCGAACGCGCACTCGAGACCCAGCTCCGCGGCCCGCTCGACGACGCCGGGATAGCGGGCAAAACGTCGTGACTGCTCCGCTCCGCTCCTCAGGTGCGCGGCGGCCGCCGGTGGCAGCCAGCCGTCGATCTCGTCGAGGCTCCTTCTCGCCCTGACCGCGGCGAGGGCGGTAGTGAGGGGACGGCGGGAGGGGCTGTGATAATGGACGTTGTTGGTGGCGACGATGTCCGCGCCGGCGCGGTCGGCGAGCATGACGAGGGCGTCGTTGCGGGCCGAGTCGAGCGGATCGCCGTGGTCCCACAGCTCTACGACTACAGATTCACGCCCGAACAGCCGTTGCAACTTCTGCAACTCCGCCATCCCCTTCGAAGGACCGCCGGCGACAAGCGCGGCGGGCACGGTCCCTTTGCGGCAACCGGTCAGCACGACCCAGTGGCCGGCGGAAGGATCAGTGGGTTGACCAACCGTTACCGGATCGACCCCGAGGTCCGGCACCGCGCCCCGCCCGATCGCGGAGAGGGTGTCGAGGGACACCTGCGGCCGGCCTTTTTCCTTGCCTGACATGTGAGCCACCGACAAGGCCCGGCACAGCCGGGTGTAGCCCAGCGGGTCTCGGGCGAGAACGAGCACGTGGGTTCCCTCCGGGTCGGCGACGCCGTTCTGCGGCCGGGTGAGCCCGAGGGAGATCTCGGCGCCGAAGATGGTCGGCACCCCCACCGCCCGGGCCGCCTCGGCGAACCGTACGACGCCGTACATACCGTCGTGGTCGGTTACCGCCAAGGCTTCGAGCCCGAGCCGGGCGGCCTCCTCGGCGAGCTCCTCCGGGTGTGACCCGCCGTCCAGAAAACTGAAGTTCGAGTGGCAGTGCAGCTCCGCGTACGGCACCAGCCCGCTGCGGCGGCTGAGACCCGACGGCGCCTCGTAGGCGGGCCGCTTGTAGGACCAGGCGGGGCTGTCGCCCCCGTCGCCGGGGTAGTCGGCGTGACGGTGCCGGGTCCGTCCTGACAGGCGGGCCTCAAGCTCTTTCCAAGGAACAGGTGGGTTCTGGTACCCCACAGATCTCGACCATATCGAACAGACGTTCGGTTCGCCAGTGGTGGCAAGCTGACCCGATGGCCACCTTCATCACCAGGTTCGCAGCGCCCGGCCTCGGCCGGCTGAGGGTGGCGGTGAAGGACCTGATCGACATGGCCGGCGTTCCGACGACGAACGGCTCCAAGGTGATCGCGGCGCAATCGGAGGAGAACCCTCCGAGCTGCGATGCCGCCTGTCTCGCCGGCACGAGAGCCGCCGAGGCGGAGGGGAGGGTTGTAATAGTCGGCAAGACCAACATGCACGAGCTGGCGTTCGGGGTCACCGGGATCAACCCGTGGTACGGAACGCCGGTGAACCCGCTCGACCCGGCGCTGGTACCGGGCGGCTCGTCGAGCGGCTCAGCCGTCGCGGTGGGGGCCGGCGACGCCGACGTTGCCTTCGGCAGCGACACCGGAGGGTCGATCCGAATCCCCGCGGCGTGCTGCGGGGTGGTCGGGCTGAAGACCACACGGGGCCAAGTGCCTCTGGACGGCGTTCTTCCCCTTGCGCCTTCGCTGGACACGATCGGCCCGATGGCCGCGACGGTCGGTGGTGTCGTAGACGGCATGCGGTTGCTCGAACCGGGTTTCGAGCTCGACGACGTTGCCGTTCGCGACCTGGTCGTCGGACGGGTACGGCTTCCTGCTGAGACGTGGATCGACGAGGCGATCGATGCGGCGCTGGCCGCGGCGGAACTTCAGGTGACCGACGTTCAACTCGAGCGATGGGATGAAGCCACCCGGGCCGCCATGACCGTCTTGAGCGCGGAAGCGTGGAAGACCGACGGGGACCTGTGGCGATCCCATGCCGGCGAGCTTTCCCCCGATGTTGCGGCGCGCCTGGAGTCGAGCGCGACGATCACCGATGCGGAAGTCGCCGACGCGTGGGATGAGGAGGGGCGTTGGGGCGAGGAGCTGCAAGCTGTCTTCGGGCGCGTGGACCTGCTTGCGCTGCCCACCCTCGCGTCGGCGCCGCCGGCGATCGAGGAGGCTTCACGGCTGAACCGCATCCGCTATGTGGCTCCGTTCAACCTTGCGGGAGTGCCGGCGCTCGCCATGCCGGTGCGTGCGCGCGGGCGTGCGATGCCCGCAAGTCTTCAGCTCGTCAGTACTGCGGACGCGGAGGAGCTGCTTTGCACGGTCGCCGGAGCTGTCGAGGAGGCAGCGGGTTTCAGGTTGTAACGAGTGCGGGTGCGCTGCCCTTGACGCTGGTGCGGAACATCTCGCGTCGTTGTCCGGGGTAGTCGTTGAGGGCGTTGTGAAGAGTGCAACGGTTGTCCCAGATCGCGAGAGTGTGGCGGGCCCAGCGGAGGCGGCAGGTGAGGTTCTCGTTGACGCTGTGCCGGTTGAGGAACGTGAGTAAAGACTGTGACTCGTTGGGCATCCAGCCTTCGAACCTCGTCGTGTAAACCGGGTTGACGTAGAGCGCCTTGCGACCTGTGACCGGATGGGTGATGACGGCCGGGTGGGTCCACTCGTTATACGCCTCTGCTGACGGAGCGATGGCCATCGACGTCAGGTCTTTCACCTTGTCGAGGAGGCCGCCGGTTCCGTACGCCATGCCGGCTGAGTGAACCGCCTTGAGGTTCAGCAGTGTCTGCTGCAGCCCGAACGAGAGTGTCTCGAACGCCATGTACTGGTTGGCCCAGATGGTGTCGCCGCCGTAGTCCGGAACCTCCCACGCGTGGAGCAGTGTGTATGCCGGGGGTTCTGGCAGGTAGCTGAGATCGGTGTGCCACGCGTTGGCGAAGTTGAGCTGGTCCTGCTTTTCCTTGATGACACGGATGACATGGGGGCGGTCGGGCAATGGATCGACGTAAGGAGTGACGTCGCGTCCACCGAGCAGGTCGGTCAGCCGTTCGAGTCCATCGAGGTCGAGGTGCTGGTCCGGAAGGAACACCACAAGGTGCTCGGCGAGCGCGTCCTTGAGGGGCTTCATCTCCTCAGCGCTCTGCGCCTTTGTCAGGTCCATGCCGGTTACGTAGGCCCCCAGCGCGCCGGCGGCACGCCGGACTTCGATATCGGACATCACCCCGAGGTTATGACACTGTGGCCGTGCGTCGTAGGCTCTACATCCGATGGAGTCCAAAGGGGTTTTGCTGGAGATCTACGGCCGAATTCCTCCCCTGGTCGGGGAGGTGCTGCGCGGCCTGCCACAGGAGGCTGTTGTCGCCCGCCCGGCGCCGAAGGTGAACACGATCGCGTGGCTGGTGTGGCACCTCACGCGGGTGCAAGACCATCACGTCTCGGACATCCTCAAAACCGAGCAGCTCTGGGTTGGTGGCGACTGGGCCGAACGGGTCGGCTTGGCGCCGGACCCGAACAACACCGGTTACGGCCACTCCCCTGACGATGTCGCGACAGTCACGCCCCGCGACTCATCGATCCTGGAGGCTTATCTCGAGGCGGTTCAAGCGCGCACGGTCGCGATGCTCGAGAGACTCGAGCCGGCGGACCTCGAACGTGTCGTCGACCGACGCTGGGATCCGCCCGTCACCATGGGCGTGAGGCTGGTGAGCATCGCCGACGACGGCCTCCAGCACGTGGGGCAGGCGGCGTACATCCGGGGCCTGCTCGGTTACTGACGTTGATGTTGCGCCGGCGCCGGCACCACCGCCGGCGCGTTAGCTGTAGCTGGCCTCGACCCACCAGCGCCCGCCCTCGCGGCTGAGCAGGTGCGCATCCCCGCCGTCGAGCAGCACCTGAATCCGTGCCCGCCGGCGACCACCTCCGCGGTCCCACCATCGTTCTTCGATGGGCCACGGCCCAGCCCATGCTGTAACCGGCTTCGGGGAACCGCCGGCTATCGACACCGAAAGAGGGGGTGAGCTGAGAAGGCCGCGTCCGTTGATCTCAACCGGCCGCCCAGCCGCGTCCAGCATCTCCGCGCTCATCGCATCCGCCCTCACCGCATTCGCCCTCACCGCATCCGCCCCCGTCGCATCTGCCCCCGTCGCATCTGCCCTTTTCGGGTCTACATACACAACCGCCGGCGCCGGCGTGCCCAGCCTCCCTGGCCATGGCGGAGATTCCGCAGGACCGCCCCGCGCCCTTCGCCGGCGCCGACCGCCTTCGACCGACGGTCCCGTCTCCTCGCGTGACTCGCGTGACTCGCGTGAGTCCCCCCACGGGACCAGGCGGATCTGCTCGGCCCAGCCCCTTCCGCCGGCGCGCACCGCGGTCATCACCGCGTCGGGTCCAAGGAGGCCCTGGACCCGGGCGAACGCTCTTGCCGCCCGGGCATCCGACTCGGCCGATCCCCCCCAGAAACCGAGTTGGCGACCGGTATCGGGATGGACCTCTTCGGGAACGAGGCGCAGAAGGGTCAGCCCGGCGGATGGCGTTCCATTACATCCTTGGGTACATCCTTGGGTACATCCTTGGGTACATCCTTGGGCCCCGCCGGTTCCGGCGAACCATCCCTCCAGTTGCCAGGGGGTTCTCTCGGCCAGAGCGCCGGCGCTCAGCGCACCCTCATGACGCCAGTGGCGCACAAGGTGCTCGGCGTGCTCGGTCTGCGCCTCAATGGACACCATCGTCGCGGCCAAACCCTGCCGCTCCAATCGTTCGAGAAGCTGATCAGCAAGACCCTTGGCGACGAACGCAGCCGCCTCGATCCTCGTTTCCGGCGGGTCGAACTCGGCAGACACCGCCATCTCAGGTGGAGGGGTACGCGCAGTGACCGGCCGCGGGTCGAGCCCGCGTGCGATCTTGTGAGCCGTCTCCCCCGATGTGCCGAACCGCCCCAACACCGCCGGCGCCGGCAGCCGTGCGAAATCGCCGAGGGTGCGGACACCGAGACGGACAAGAAGGCCCGCCAGTTCCTCATACCCCTCCCCCAAAGCCGAGACCGGCTGCGGGGCAAGCCACTGCCGGCTCCTGCCCCGCTCCACTACAACAACCCTCTCGCCGGTGAGCTTGCCGGCGACCCTCGCGGCCAGGCCGGCCACGAAACGCCCGTCAGCGACCCCGACTCTGCAACCCGCCACACCCGAACCCGCCACACCCGAACCCGCCACACCGACCGCCGAGTCGACCGTGCGAGCCACCAGCTCCGCCAGCGCCGGATCACCACCGAAATAGCGCGAGGGGCCTCGGGTAGCCAAAGCGATCTCACCGGGCGCCAGGATCTCGACGCCGGGGGTGAGGGTCTCGATCGCCGCGACAACCGGCTCCCACGCTCTGGCGTCCCTACCGCCGTCGGCCGCTACCACTTCAACTTCCGGGCATCGGGCCTGGGCTTCACGCCGGCGGAGTCCCAGTGTCACCCCGTCCGCCCGGGCTGCTGCTGTTGCTGCGACGACGCGGTTGGCGAACACGACAACAGCCGGCTCATCCGGCCAGCAGCCAGCCGCCACCGCCGGCCAGTCGGGGTACCAGACGATGAGTGTCCTGGGCATCTCGCCGGCTCCCCGACTCAGCCCGCCGCCGAGACAACAACCGGCTCCCCACCCAACTCCGCCGGAACCCCGCCTTCTCGCCCAGTGCCTTCCACCTCTTCCACGCCCCCACCCGGACCAGGCAGCCACAGTGAAACCCGCCGGCTCCTGCCCCCGGCCACCCGCCGGCCTCCTACCGACACCTCGATCTTGCGCGCTCGGAGGTTTCCGTGGCCGGCGCCGAGCCCGACCCATTCTGCGGACTCAACGTAGAGACGGACGTCTGGGGACTCCGGCCACCTCTGCTGCTCTGCTGTTTCCACGATTAGCATCACCGACCCCCGTTCCCGGACCCGGGCTGCGAGGCGGCGTGCGTCAGGCGGGCGGACCCGAGCCGGCGGTCGCAACATCACAAAATCGACTCCGTCGAGCAACGAGGCGACCACCACCGGCCAGCCATCGCCGGGTGCCGGAACCAGCGCGAACCGCTCGAGTCGCACACCGAGCTCGGCAGCCGCGGCCAGGCCGAGTGACGGGAATCCGACGGCCGCCGACCACGAGCAGGAACCACCGGCCATCACGCTTCCTGTGACGGCCAATGCCAACGACACACTTCCCGGCACACCGGTCGAGCCCACTCCTACGGTGATCCCGCGCTGGATTCCTCCAGAGAGAAAAAGACCCCGCAAGGCGCCCTCCACCTCGAGCTTGCGGGTTCCGGCCATAGCGATCGGCCGGCTCCTTGCAGCTGCGGCGCCGAGCAGATCCTCCACAGCTCAGACCATATACGAACACCCGTTCGACGTCGAGCGGTGGAGGGGTGGAGGTGTGGAGGTGTGGAGGTGTGGAGGTGGGCAGTGTTAGGGAACCAGGGTTCCTTTTCTCTACCCGCGGTACCGCAACCGGGCGCCGGCGGGCTCTACCCCGACGCCGGGTAGGGAAAATCGATCATGGTCGATTTTCTCTACCCGGTCATGGCTTCACCGAGTCCCTCTAACCTGACGTCGTGCCGTGGGACCTGAAAGAGGTCGGAACCGACTTCTTCGACTCAGCTCCTTATCGTTGCGTCAGCACGGAAGTGCTCTTCCGGCCGCCGGTCGCCATCTTCAGGGCGCTCGCCGAAGACCCCGCCGGCTGGGGGGCCTGGAACCCCGGCTTCTCGTACCACGGCCGCTATATGACCTCACCACCGCACGGACCCGGAGCGATTCGCGAGGTGACCATGGCGGGCATTCGCTACACCGACACGATCCTCGTGTGGGATGAGCCGCACCGCTGGACCTTCTTCGTGTCGCGCGCGGGCGCACCGTTCGCCAGGGCGCTCGCCGAGGACTACCGGATCACACCTCAGGGTGACGCCGGCACTCACTGCACCGTGCAGTGGACCATCGCGATGGAGCCCCACCCCTTGCTCGCCAGGATGAGCCCACTCATGGATGCGATGCTGCCGCGCTACTTCCGAAGGGCGATGACCAACCTGAGCGCGCGCATCGGAGCCAGCCTCAGCGTGTGACCCCGTCGGCGCGGGCGGCCTCCGCGACCGCCAACGCGACCGACTGCCCGACTCCAGGAGCGAAAACACTCGGCACTATCTCCTCCGGTCGCAACTGGTCCGCTGGAACCGCGGCGGCGATGGCGTCTGCGGCCGCGAGCTTCATGTTTTCGGTGATCTTGGTGGCGCCGGCGTCGAGAGCGCCTCGGAAGATACCCGGGAAGCACAGCACGTTGTTGATCTGGTTCGGATAGTCACTCCGCCCCGTCGCCATGATGGCCACGATTCCCTCGACTTCCTCGGGAAGGACCTCCGGGACGGGATTGGCCAGCGCGAAAACAATCGGCCGTTCCGCCATGGTCTCCACGTCGCTGCGGTGAAGCAGACCGGGGCCGCTCACACCGATGAACACGTCCGCGCCTCGCAGGATGTCCTGGAGGGAGCCGGAATGGGCGTTGGGGTTGGCGTTGTCGGCGAGCCATTGCTTCGACGGGTCGAGCGCTTCGCGACCGCTGTGGATCGCTCCCTTCCGGTCGGCGGCGACTATGTCCTTGACGCCTGCAGTCATGAGGATCTTTGTGATCGCCACACCCGCGGCGCCAGCGCCGGAGAGAACGACCCGCAGATCCGGGAGGTCTTTGTCCACCAGCTTCGTGGCGTTGCGCAGCGCGGCAAGAACGACGACGGCCGTGCCGTGCTGATCGTCGTGGAACACCGGTATCGACATGGTCTCGGTGAGTCGCCGCTCGACGTCGAAGCAGTGCGGCGCGGCGATGTCCTCCAGGTTGATGCCGCCGAACATCGGTTCCATCCGCTGGACCGTGTCGACCAGCTCGTCCGGCGACGACACTCTCAGGCAGACGGGGACCGCGTTGATCCCGGCGAACTCTTTGAAGAGCATCGCTTTGCCCTCCATCACCGGCATGGCAGCTTCGGGGCCGATGTCGCCGAGTCCGAGGACCGCGCTGCCGTCGCTCACGACCGCGACGGTGTTGGCTTTCATCGTGTAGCGGTGAGCGAGCAGGCGGTCGTGGGCGATCGCCATGCAGACCCTCGCCACCCCGGGCGTGTAGGCCATGGCCAGATCGTCCCGGTCTCTCAGTGGGACCTTGCTGTCGATGCTGAGTTTGCCGTGCTCGTGCAACGCGAACGTCCGGTCTTCGACCTCGAGGATCTCGATCCCCTCGACTCCACGGGCCACCGCCTCGACATCCGCAGCGTGGCCTTCCGAGCCGCAGAAGACCACAACATCGCGCGTGACGGTTGCGCCGTCGGTGGCCACGATCTCGATTCCGACCAGGCTTCCGCCGGCGACGCCGATGGCGCTTGCGAGCTGACCGAGGACACCCGGCTGGTTGCGGATACGCGCCCGGAGGCGCAACGAGAATGCGGCTAACGGAGTGGCCATCCAGGGAGGATACCGACTGGCGGCGAAACCTCACCCTTGCCGATGTGTCGAACGGCACTCTACGCTTAGGGGCCAAGAGGGGGTGTTCGGGCGAGGCCGGCCGCGGGCCCCCGGGGGGATGGCCGGACAGGCCTCGACCCGAACGTAAACCGAGGCGCTTTGGCTTGCGGCCGGGCTACTGTCCACGGCCCCTGTGAGGTTGGGCATCCGGCCGGGCCCGCGCTCCTGCTCAAACGCGACGAAGGACCGGCGGGGGGATGCCGGTCCTTCGCAAGGCTCGAGGGGCGGGGGGGGAATCGCCCCGAGCTACGTCCATCATTATGGGAAACTTTTCACGATCGAGTCAAGCGACATTCGTCACAGCACCTCTCTTACAAGCAACGTCCGTCGCAGTGCCTATCTGCTCGGACGATAGCTCTACCGGATCTCTCCTAAAGGACAGATAGCCGAGTGTGCCCATGCACGACCAGCGACGTGGTCGAATAGCCGCCGTGCCTACGTCGCCCGCACGAGGAAGACCCGAACCGCTGTGGACGCCATCCGCAGCCAGGAAGCAAGGGTCGCTGCTCCACGCGTATCTCGAGCACAAGGGCTTCGCCGGCTACGACGAAGCGTGGGCCTGGTCGGTATCGGCGGAGGGCAGCGGCGAGTTCTGGAACGACGTCGCCGAATGGCTAGAAGTGACCTGGCGACGACGTCCGGGCGCCGCGCTTGAACCGGACAACACGCGAGTTCCCGGCTGGCGCTGGTTCCCAGGCGCAACTCTGAACTACGCAGAGAACGCCCTGCGGTACGCGTCGCGTTCCCCGGACTCGCCGGCGGTGCTCGCATTGTCCCAGACTCGCGAGGAGATCCGCCTGAGCTGGGGGGAGCTCGTCCGGTTGGTCGCATCCGTGCGCGCCGGGCTGCTTCAGGCCGGCGTGCACCCCGGGGACCGAGTAGCCGGGTACCTGCCGAACATTCCGGAGACGCTCGGAGCGATGCTTGCAACCGCGAGCCTCGGTGCAATCTGGTCGAGCTGCGCGCCCGAGACCGGCGTGACAGGAGTCCTCGACCGTTTCTCGCAGATAGAACCCAAGGTGCTTCTGGCCGTCGACGGCTATCGCTTCGGGGAGAAGGACGTCGACCGTCGCGAGCACGCGGACCAAGTCCTTCGTGGGCTTCCTAGCGTGGAGACCGCGGTGTGGCTTCCGTACCTGCGAACCGCCGCCGGCCCGCCTCCCGGCTGGACGGAATGGCTCGACCTCATTTCCGCCGGGGACCAACGTGCCGGAGGTTCGCCTGTCGAGTTCCTAGAAGTCGACTTCGACCATCCCCTCTACGTCCTGTTCTCGTCGGGCACCACCGGAAGACCGAAACCGATCGTGCACGGTCACGGGGGCATCGTTGTCGAGCACCTTAAGGCTTTGGCGTTCCACTTCGACCTTGGGCCCGCGGACCGTTTCTTCTGGTTCACCACGACCGGCTGGATGATGTGGAACTTCTGTGTCTCGGGACTGCTGGTTGGGTCGACCGTGGTGCTGTTCGACGGCGATCCAGCCTGGCCGGGCGTCGACGGCCTGTGGCAGGTGATGGAAGAGACTGGAACCACTTGTGGCGGAGTTGGGTCCGGCTACCTCGTCGCGTGCAGTAAAGCTGGCGTGTCCCCCAGATCCTCGTTCGGAATGACGCGGTTGCGAACCCTCGGCGCGACCGGTTCGCCGCTGCCGGCGTCAGCCGCGCGATGGGTATACGAAGCCTTGTCCGACGACATCGTGCTCGCGTCGTTCAGCGGCGGCACCGACGTTTGCACGGGTTTCGTCGGTGGCAGCCCGCTGCACCCGGTGTGGGCCGGAGAGATCTCGTGCCGCTGCCTAGGTGCCGGCGTGGAAGTCTTCGACGACACGGGGAGCCCGGTGACCAACGAGGAGGGCGAACTCGTGCTGACCAGGCCGCTGCCGTCGATGCCGGTGGGCTTCTGGGGGGACAACGACGGATCTCGCTATCGGTCCGCCTACTTCGAGAGATTCCCCGGAGTGTGGGCGCACGGTGACCGAGCGACCCTGACCGACCGTGGGACCGTCGTCATCTCAGGACGCTCGGATGGGACTCTCAACCGTGGCGGGGTGAGGATAGGGACGGCCGAGCTGTACGCGGTGGTGGAGTCTCTTCCGGAGGTGGCGGACAGCCTTGTTGTTCACGTCGAGGATCCTGTCGGCGGCCCGGGAGAGATCTGGCTATTCGTGGTCAAGTCGATCGACGAAGCAGCCGACGAGTCGCTGGGTGATCGATTGCGGAAAACGCTCCGCGAGTCGCTGTCGCCCCGGCACGTTCCGGACCACGTCGTCAACGTGGCGGCGATCCCGCGCACGCTTTCGGGGAAGAAGCTCGAAGTCCCCGTAAAACGGATCCTCGCCGGAGCCGATCCCGATCAGGTCCTGACCATCGCATCGGTCGCCAACCCAGACAGCCTCGCCCCGATCCTTGCCATTGCTCGCGCTCGTGCTGATGTAAACGAGAGCTGACGAGGACTGCTCAGGAGGGCGGAAGTTCGTCCCCCGAAGCGATCCGTTCGAGGAGCGGCACGGCTGCTTCGAGCACGGTTCGCTCCTCATCTGTGAACTCCTGGAGCCTCGAAGCCAGGTACGCGTCCCGGCGTGTCCGGATCGTGTCGAGCAACGCGAGACCCGTCTCGCTCGCTACGAGACGGGCGACGCGGCGATCTGTCGGATCCACCTGCCTCTGCACGAACCCCCGGTCCTCGAGACGAGCTGCGATTCGGGTCATCGAGGGGGGCGCGATCCGCTCGATGGCCGCGAGCTCCCCCAGGGTGACCTCACCCCTCTTGGCGACGACGGTGAGAGCTGAAAGCTGAGAAGGGGTGATCTCACCGACGGCTTCCTGTCTGAGCCTGCGGGAAAGGCGGAGGACCGCCAACCGGAGCTGGCTTCCCAAAGAGGTCGTTTGGGCGCTCATCGGCGTGAGTGTAACCAAGGGCACCAACCCCGCTGTCGCCGGCCTGCCTGCGGCGGCGGGAAAGTACCCGGGAAAGCTGGCACGATGGGAGCGTGCCGATGCGCGAGGACTGCCGTCATTTTCAGAGCCGGACGTACGACACCGGCGAGGTAGCCCGGTTCTGCGTCCTCAACCTCGCGCCGGAGGCTCCTTGGCGCTGCCCTGAGAACTGCGATCGCTACCAGCGGGACATCATCGACGCATCCTTCGTCAGCGGTTCCCTGGTCCGCGAGCAAGTCGAAGAAGAGCCAGACGAACCTGCGGAAGATGTCGCCGCAATCCTCGATGAGGCTGACGCGATCGTTACAGCTGCGGGACCGGAGATCCTCGCCGAGGTAGAAGCCGAGCGGACCGGGCGCCGCTGGTGGCAGTTTTGGAAAAAGGATGACGGCGGCGACGGAATTCGCCTGAGCAACCGCTGACGCGCCATCCGAGGAGCGGTTGTACGCAGGTCCTGATTCGAGTGCCGAAATTGCCAACCCGCAGTCGGCGTGCCAGCGCAATTGCGATTGCGTCGGCGGCCGGATTCGTTCTGCTTGCGGCGTCGTGCTCGTCTGGAACCTCTAGGTCATCACCTTCGACTAAACCGCCAGGCAGCACGTCTCCCCCAACTAGCGCATCGGCGACGGGCGCAACGGCCTCGTGGAGTTGGTCCAGCGACAACAGCCCGGCCATAGACGCGTTGAATACCTCGCCCGCGACAACCGTTGCTTCGGTTCTCGCCCCCAGGCAGATCGGGTCACCCTGGATCGCGGCCGGCGCCCGCAGTAGCGGGGCGCGGAGCATGACCGCTACGGCGTGGTCTTCGACAGACGCTCAAACGTGGACAAGCCAACCGCTCACGGGTGCCGGAACTTTTAGCGAGGCCAACGCAGCGACGACTTGGAGGACCGGAACTGTCGTGGTCGGATCCGTCGGCCAGGGTTCGAGCCGCCACTCAGCCGTGTGGATCTCTTCGGCCGCGGGAGCCCCGTTCACGGCCGCGCCGGTGTCCGATTCGCCCGCCGGAAGCAGTGTGCCGGGAACTTCGGCTGCGGCCGCACCTAGTTCCGAAATTGACTTGGTGACGGCCGGCGGGCTGGGTTACTTCGCGTCGGGAACTGTGGGTGGGCAACCCGCGGTGTGGTACTCGACCAACGGTTTGCAGTGGTCGCTGTCGTCTCAGGCAACGAGGTTCTTCGATGGGCTGGACGATGCGAGGATCTACGCGTTGTTCGCAACGTCGGGACTGGTGTACGCGGCGGGCTCGATAGGAGACGGGACGGCTACCGATGCGGCGCTGTGGAGTACGCAGGACGGGCTCGACTGGAGAGCGGCGCAGCCGCCGCAAGGGTCGTTCTCGGGACAGGGCGACCACGTGATCACCGGGGTCGCGCAGCTCGGAACTGGCCAAGGCGGCGCCGTCGGACTGGTCGCCGTCGGCGGAATTGATGCTGGAGGCGTGTGGGAGCCGGTGTCATGGATATCTCCCGACGGCATGACTTGGAGCCAGCCCTACGCTTCGTTTCCCGAAAGCGGTACGGCAGGAGGTGTGGCCCGCGCGGTGACGGCCGTCCCCACTCTCGCCGGCACCTCGGAACTGTTCGCGGTGGGGGGCAATGACGGAGCTCAGGACGTCTGGCAGTCGTCTGACGGAATGCGCTGGTCGTCGGTCGCGCTGCCGGGCCCCGCTGCAGCCCCCTCAGCGTGGCACGCGACACTTGTCGCGTCGAACGGCGCGTCGATCGCGGTGGCTGACGGAGATCCCGGGCAAGCGCACCTTCTGGTCCACAGCTCTTCCGGGTGGACCGAGCCGAGCGATAGTGCGTCGCAGTTCGGACCGGTCGGATCGATCGTGGAGGCTTCGAGTCTCGACAGCGTCGCCGGCAAGCTCGTTCTGACGGTCCGCATCACTCATCCGTCTCAGGCGGTGGGGCCCGCCACGACGACAACCGTTTCGTTGGTTTCGTCGGACGGGCTCAGTTGGACATCAGCCCCCGCGGCCACAGGCGCCACTGCCGCGGTGGCCGGACCGCCGGGATCGAATGTCGTTGGCCGGCTGGGAGCAACCTGGATCGCGTCGGGAACGGCGTTGGGATCGACGCCCGGCGTGGCGGACGCTCCGGCGGTCGCATGGACGAGCACCGACGGATTGCACTGGACAAGCGCCGGAACGATGGATCCACAGCCCGGGGTCGCTACCGAATTCCCGGCAGCGATGTGCAGCAATTCCGGCACGGTGCTCGTCGTCGGAGACGCGAGCCAGAGCCGCTCAGGGACGTCGGCCGCGGCTTGGTACTCCGCCACCGGAACGAAATGGAAGCAGGCGGTCGTGTCCCCGTCCGCCCCCACGGGCGCGACTGAATGGATGGATGGGTGCACGTCAACTGCCGGAGGTTTCGTCGCGTTCGGTGCCACCGAATCTTCGTCTGGATCCCTCGTTCCCGCGGTCTGGACGTCGCCTGACGGAACGCGTTGGACGCTCCAGGACAGTGCTGCCTTCGGACGCGCCGCGCCTGCGCCTCTGACCAGCCTTGCTGTCTCCGACACCCGGTGGATCGCGGTCGCGGGTTCGGGCTACCCGGTCGCGACAGGTGTCACCGGACAGTCACGTTTCAATGCCCGAAGTGCACCGTTCGGAGCGGCGTTGCTCTACCCGCCGTCCGCGTCAGGCGTCGCGGTGTGGATCTCCAGCGACTCCGGTTCCAGTTGGCAACGCGTCGACACCGGGGATCCGCTTTGGGCAACGGCTACTGGCGCGTCGCTGGAGCAGGCAGCCTTTGCGGGGTCAACGGCGGTAGTCGTCGGAATCGCCTACGGCAGGCTCGACGTCTGGACGGGCACACCCGAGCTATAGGTCGATTCGATCTCGAACGACCTCCACATGACGGCGTAGGTGCCACCGGCCGCTACGAGTTGCTCGTGCGTGCCGTCCTCCACGACTCGTCCGCCGTCGAGAACGAGGATGCGATCTGCGCGCCGCGCGGTCTGCAACCGGTGGGCTATCACGACAGTCGTTCGCCCCTGCGCCACCACGTTCATCGCCCGGGTCACTCTCGCCTCTGTCGCCAGGTCGAGGTTGGAGGTCGCCTCGTCCAACAGCAGTATCGCCGGGTTCACCAGCTCAGCCCTGGCCAGCGCGATCAACTGTCTCTGCCCTGTCGACAGAGACCTACCTCGCTCGCTGACCCGATGGAGGTACCCGCCGGCAAGGCCCGCTACCAGGTCATGCGCTCCCACTGCGCGAGCTGCCGCCTCTACCTCGGCGTCAGTGGCGTCCGGTCTCCCATACGCGATGTTGTCGCGGATGGTTCCAGAAAACAGGAACGCTTCTTGTGGGACGTATCCGAGACGATGGCGGAAGGCCGGCAGATCCATTCGTCGCAGATCGATGCCGTCAACGCTCACGGAACCGCTCGTAGGATCGTAGAAACGGGTGATCAGCTTGACGATCGTCGACTTCCCTGCACCGGTCTCTCCGACCAGCGCGACGCTCTCACCTGGCGAGATCTCGAGATCAACACCTGCGAGCGCTTCTCGACCGGAGAACCCCGACGGGTAGGAGAAGTGGACGTCTTTGAAGGCGACGCTTCCACTGATCTGCTCGGGTCTGACCGGTTGCGGATCCTCGACGACGAGCGGGCGGACTGCCATCAAGGCGTTGATCTGGGCTCCCGAAGCGCCGGCCTGCTGGTAGGAGTCGAACGTCTGTGACAGCTGCTGGATGGGGTTGAACAGGAGCCCGAGGTAGAGGAGGAACCCGACCAGCTCGCCTGCGGTCAAGGATCTGCTCGCGATCATCGCCGACCCGACCGCGAGCACCAGTACTGCGGCGGTGTCGGACAAGAAGTCGACGAACGGGAAGTACAAGGCCACAAGTCGCTGCGCTCCGAGACGCGCGTCGAGATATCCCTTGGAGAGCTGCCTGAAGTCCCGGCGGTTGCGACTCTCCCTGACGAACGCCTGCGACTCCCTTACTCCGGACAGGCTCTCCTGCATGCTCGCATTCACAACCGCGACTCGCTCGCGCGCCCGCTCGTACGCAGCAGAGGAGAGCCGGCGGTAAGCGATCGTCGCGCCGGCGAATGGGACCAAGACCGACAGAGCGACGAGACCAAGGTTCCAGTTCCACACCAGTAGCGCGATAGCGACTCCCAGAAATGTGAACATGGCCACGACCGCGTTGATGAGTCCCGACTGCAGCAGGTTTGAGAATGCGTCGACGTCGGTGGTCATGCGGGTCATGATTCGTCCCGCCATCTCGCGCTCGTAGTAGTCGATCGACAGCCGCTGGAGATGCGACCAGATGCGGACGCGGAGCGCGAGCAAAAGCCTCTCCGCGGTCCGGCCGGTCACGAGAACCTGGAGCATCGAATCCCCGAGGTCGAGCAGGGCCACCACGAGGAATATCGCCGACGAAAGCCAAAGGGCCCTCTCAGAGCCCTTCGCGACCCCTTGGTCGAGTCCCCACCGGATGAGGACCGGGCCGGCGAGGGCTGCAAGGGCGTCGAGCACCACTAGCACCAGGCCTGTGAGCAGGTACTTCCGGTAGGGACGCACGAACCGACCGAGCGAAAACGAAGGATCATCGCGCGCCTCCGCCCAGACGTCGACACCCGGTTCGTCTCGAACCGGTGGCAGCGCGGCGACCTTGGCAAGAAGCTCCGGCGTCGGCCCGAGCGCCCCCATCCAGTTGCCGCCTCCTCCCCCGCCACCGCCACCGCCACCGCGACCTGCTCCGAGGCCCGCCGATTGACGAGGTGCCGCCACGACCTGACCGTCGAATCCACTCCCCTCCGCGTCCTCTTCGCTCCAGAGCGATTCCGTGATTCCCGTCTCCTCCACATCAGACTCGGAATCGTCAAGTGCCAGCGCACCGACCCCTTCGGCGTCCTCTCCCGGGCCGGCGAGCAGCTTCCGGTAGGTGGGGCAGCGGGACATGAGCTCCTCGTGAGTTCCCTGGTCGATTATCCGCCCGTCCTCGACGACTGCGATGCGGTCCGCGAGCCGCAGGGTCGACCGGCGGTGAGCGACGAGGATGGTGGTCCGGCCCTTCATGACCCGCCGTAGTGTGGCGTGGATCTCCTCCTCGACGCGCGCATCGATGGAGCTGGTTGCGTCGTCGAGGATGAGTATCCGCGGGTCGGTGAGCAATGCGCGAGCCAACGCGATGCGCTGCCGTTGACCGCCCGACAGCGTCAGGCCGCGCTCGCCTACGAGCGTCGAGTACCCGTCCGGCAGGCGCGAGATGAAATCATGGGCCTCGGCGGCGCGCGCCGCGGCCTCGACCTCCTCCTGCGTGGCATCGGGTCGGCCGAAGGCGATGTTTTCGCGGACCGAGTCCGAGAACAAGAAGCTCTCCTCGAATACGACGCCTATCTGGCAACGGAGGGAGGTCAGGGTCACATCCCTGACGTCGGTTCCGTCCAAGCTGACGCTTCCGTCCTGAACGTCGTAGAAACGAGGAAGCAACAGCGCCACCGTCGACTTACCGGAGCCCGACGCCCCGACAAGAGCCACGGTCTCTCCGGCGGCGACGTTCAGGTCGAAGGACCTCAACACCGGCTGGCTGGCCAGGTACCCGAAGGTGACGCCCTCGAAGTGGACCGCGCCGGAAACAGGCGGCAGCTCGATGGCGTCGGCTTTCTCCTCGACGACCGGGGTCGACACGAGGAGGTCTAACACACGCTCGGCGCCTGCGCGCGCCTGCTGGCCGACCACAAGCAGACCGGCGAGCATCCGGGCCGGGCTGGACAGCTGCACAAGGTAGGTTGCGAAAGCCAGGAACGTCCCGATGGAAATCTTGTGATGTATCGCCATCCATCCGCCGAGCGCGAGGACCGCGACCTGCCCGAACACGGGAATCGCTTGAAGCACCGGCTGGTACTTCGCCTGCAACCGAACCGCTCGCAGGCGAGAGCCGTATAGGATTTGGGCTCGTTCGATCAGGCGCGCGAGCTCGTGCTTCTCCTGACCGAACCCCTTGACAACTCTCACGCCGGTCACGGCCTCTTCGACGACGATTGCGACCTCCCCCTCCCGCTGCTGAGAATCCCAGCTCGCAGGGAAGGTCTTCTCTCGCATGCTGTACGCGCTCCAGATCAAGGTCGGCACCACGCAAAGGGCGACCACGGCGAGCAACGGTGAGTAGTAGAACATCACCCCCAATGCACCGGCGAGCAGCAGGACGTTTCCGCTCATGATGGGCAGGAACGCGAGGAGGCTCTGTAAGAGGCCCACGTCAGAGTTGGCCCGCGAGACCAGCTGGCCAGTCTGGAGCTCGTCGTGGCGTGCGAAGTCGAGACGCTGGAGTTGGTCGTATATCGCGTTGCGCAGGTCGTTCTGCACGTCGAGGCTGACCCGACCGCCGACGAATCGACGGACGTACGCCGCCCCGAAACGCGCCGCAGCGGCTAGCCCGAGAACGGCGACCCACGGAGCGATGAAGACGTGACCTCCGGCTACGACCTCATCGACCACCTGCCTCTGCACCGCGGGCACCGCGGCTGACACTCCGCTTCCGACAAAGGCGGCACCGAAGGACAGAAGCACGTTCCGCCTGTGCGGGGCCAGCCACGGCAACAAACGGCGTATCCATCCGGGCCTCGCACTTACGCGCATCTTGTGAGTCATGCTAACGATCCGGGGGTGGTAGAACCGGGAAAAGCTGAGCCGCTCCTTACTCGAGTCCTCCCTCCAGCCAGATGCGCGGTGTCGCACGAGCGCCCTCGACCCCCCAGACAAGGTGCTCCATGAATATCCAAGTTCGGCGGTGAATGGCCGACGGACCGTATGCGTGAAGCGCCATCTTGTGGCGAGGGCACGGATAACCCTTGTTCGAGTCGAACTCGTAGGCGGGGTAGTTCGCCGCTTCGGCTCGCATCATCCGGTCCCTGCTCACCTTCGCGAGTATCGATGCCGCGGAGATCGACAGGCAGGTGGCATCCCCGCGGATGATCCTGCGAGTCGATCCGGCCCCGACGAAGTCCCAGTTGCCGTCCACGAGGACATGATCCGGCTGCACGCCCAGGCCCTCGATCGCCCGGCGCGCAGCCAGCCTCTGCGCATCCGCCATTCCGATCGAATCGCATTCTTCCTGCGACGCCGAGCCGACCGCCCAGCTCTCGCACCAGTCGGCGATCCGCGAGAAGAGCCTCTCACGCTCGGTTTCCGTGAGCATCTTGGAGTCCCGGACTCGATATACCCTTCGAGTCTTCGGGAGAACAGCCGCCCCGACGGTTATCGGACCCGCCCACGCCCCCCGGCCCACCTCGTCGACGCCTACGACGATGTCGTGTCCCTCGGCCCACAGCGCGCGCTCGACGGCAAGGGTGGGAGCCCGGTCGGTCATGCCGTCGCCCGTTCTCTGTTGTAGCGAGCCATAAGCAGGCCGTCGCCTTCGAGCAGCGCTCCCAGGCGAAACCAGCTAGGTTCGGCAAGCGGTATTGCGCCGGAGAGGTGAAGGTGCTGAGGCCCGGCGATCACCGGCGAGAACGTCACGCACATCTCGTCTACGAGGTCGTCGGTCAGCAACGAGTGGAGCAACGACGGGCCCCCCTCGCACAGAACCCGTCCCAAACCCATCCCGGCAAGATGCTCGATCGCCTTACAAAGGTCCACCTCGACGTCCCCGCACTCCACCACGTCCGCTAGATCTACCAGCTCGGGATGTACTGCTATCGCCGCGGCGGTCGTGATGACGATCGGCCTGTAGCCGCCCGAGAACACGCGGTCCCCGGAGCCGAGGAGCCCTCGCCGGCTTACGATCGCCAGAGGCGGAACGGGTTGCTGACCTCTCGACCTGCGGCGTTGCTGGCCGTCCCCGGCTACCGCCGGTCGCCCATATCGTTCAATTCGAGCGGTGCCGGCCCCGACAAGAACGGCGTCGGCGACGGCGCGCATCGCCAAGAAGGCGGCCCTGTCCGCCGGCGCACCTAGGGGCATGCTCCTGCCGCCGATCTCGACTGCACCGTCGAGCGACACGACGAAGTCGGCTCGAACGTGGCGGCCCGGCGCGACGTAATAGAAGTCCTCCAGAGCTTCGTCACCACTGATGACACACGCGTCAGGGAGAAGCCGGCGGATCAACGCAATTGCGCTACTGCGTCCGACTCGCTCGGGTCAGCGGGAGTTGACATGAACGCGTCGAGGATCTCCGTGGCCACTTCAGGGCTGGTGAGGCGGAGGCTCAGCGCCAGGACGTTCGCGTCGTTCCATTTACGCGATCCCGCCGCGGTTTGGGCGTCCACGCACAACGCCGCCCTGATACCGGGGACCTTGTTCGCTGCGATCGAAACTCCCGTCCCGGTCCAGCAGCAGACGACACCCGCATCGGCACGTCCGTCTGCCACCGCTTCCCCGACCAGACGCCCCACATCGGGCCACCACCCGGGCGCGCACAATGTGTCTACGTCGTGGCCAAGCTTGGCGAGATGTTCGGTGACAACGTCCGCCAAAGCGGTCACCTCGTCGGTTCCGAAAGCTACGCGCACCCGAGAGAGCTTATAAACCGCGTGCGCCTGTGCCGCCTAGACCCGGAGGGCACTTAGGATTCGTGGGGTGCCGACCAGCCCCGTGGGGCGACCCCAGGAGGACGAGCCGAAGCAGCCAATGGCCCCGCGACTGGGGCCCGTCGCGGTGCTCGTGCCGGTGAAGTCGTTCCGGGACGCCAAGGTGAGGCTCGCCCCGGCCCTCTCCCCGGAGCGCAGAGCGCAACTGGCCCGCGACATGGCCAACCGTGTCGTGGCATCCGCAGGAAATCTCCCAGTGGCCGTGGTTTGCGACGACCGTGAGGTGGCGAGCTGGGCTCGGTCGGCGGGAGCCTTGGTCATCTGGGAACCGGGGAGAGGGTTGAACGGCGCGGTCCAAGAAGGGGTGCGCCGTCTGGGCGACCTTGGAGTACAGTTGGCGATCGTCGCAGCCGGGGATCTGCCGTTGGCGACCGACCTCAGCTGGATCGCCGACTTTCTCGGGATAACGATCGTCCCTGACCGCCACGGCGATGGAAGCAACGTCATCGCAGTTCCACCGTCGGCCGGCTTCAGCTTCTCGTACGGCCCGGGATCCTTCGCCCGCCACGTGGGTGAAGCGAAGAGAACCGGGGCGCCGGTCAGAATCGTCCACGACAGCCCCCTTGCGTGGGATGTCGACGTTCCAGAAGACCTGGCCTTCGTGGGGGTCTAAACCGAATGTCCCGCCCGCTTTCGCGGGCGGGACACAGGTTGCTTTCTAGCTAGAGGCCTTCTTCGCCGCCGCCTTGCGGGCGGTGGTCCGCTTGGCCGGAGCTCTCTTGGCGGTCCGTTTGGCCGCTGTCTTTCTGGCCGTGGTCCGCTTCGCAGCAGTCTTCCTCGCGGTAGTCCGCTTTGCAGCGGTCTTCCGCGCGGTGGTCCGCTTAGCAGTGCGCTTGGCGGGAGCTCTCTTCGCGGTCCGCTTCGCCGCTGTCTTTCTAGCTGTTGTCTTCTTCGCCGTAGCCTTGCGAGCTGCGGTAGTCCGCTTCGCAGCAGTCTTCCTCGCGGTAGTCCGCTTGGCAGTCGCCTTCTTCGCTGCGGTCCGCTTCGCGGTGGTCCGCTTGGCGGTCGTCTTCCTCGCCGTCGTCTTACGAGCGGCAGTCTTTCGCGCGGTCGTCTTACGAGCTGCGGTCGTCCGCTTGGCAGCCTTCTTCGCGGTCGTCGACTTCCTTGCTGCTGTCTTTCTTGCGGCCGGGGCGGCCTTTTTCAACGGGCTCATGCTCTTGCCTTTCTCAGCGCTTCTTCGCCGACTTAGCGGCCTTTTTGGCCGACGTGGCCTTCTTCGACGCGGCTGCGGTCTTCTTAGCCGGAGCCTTCTTGGCCGAAGCCTTCTTGGAAGCGCCGGCTTTCTTTGCGGGCGCTGCCTTCTTGCCGCCGGCGGCTTTGCCGCCCTTGTTGAGCACGTCCTTGAACGCCGAAGCCGGCGCAAAGCGAACGCCCTTGGAGGCGGCGATCCTCACCGGAGCCCCAGTTTGAGGATTGCGCCCCATCCGAGCGGCCCGTGCAGTCGGCGAAAACGTCCCGAAGCCGAAGAGCGAGACCTTGTTACCCGCTCTGATCTCGGCTATCACGGCATCGGTGACTGCGCCAACCGCAGCCTCCGACTGTCTCCTGTCCAGCCCGGTCTTTCCGGACACAGACTCGACTAGCTCTGTCCTGTTCACCGCCACCTCCTGGCGTTATTTGGGGAAGTTCCCTGATATACAAGAGGTTTCGCGGCGCCAGGTCAAGCATTTCCCTTGCATGACAAGGAGTTTCGAGCGAAGTGCTCAGAAAACTCCTTGTCCCACAAGGGTTTTTGCTCCGAGGGCATTTTCCAGGACTTCGCCGATATCGGACGCGAGATGGAACTTCATCTCACTGCGAACGGCTTCGGGAACGTCTTCGAGGTCATCTTCGTTGCGCGCGGGCAACACGACTTCAGTGAGTCCTGCGCGGTGAGCAGCAAGAACCTTCTGCTTGACTCCACCAATGGGAAGGACTTTGCCTTGTAACGTGACCTCGCCGGTCATTCCAACTTCGGAACGAACAGGACGTCCGGTTAAAAGACTAACTAACGCGGTCGTCATCGTCACGCCTGCAGACGGTCCATCCTTCGGTATCGCTCCCGCGGGAACGTGCACGTGTATCCGCTTGTGGTCGAATGCGCCTTCTGGCAGTCCGAGCTCATCAGCATGCGCTTGAGCGTACGAGAGCGCGATACGCGCTGATTCCTGCATCACATCGCCGAGTTGTCCGGTGAGGGTGAGCCCTCCGTCTCCGGGGGACGCGCTCGCTTCGACGAACAGAACGTCTCCGCCCACTCCGGTGACCGCGAGACCGGTCGCCACGCCTGGAACTGAAGTGCGCTCCGCGACCTCGGGACGATGACGCGGGCGTCCCAACCAGGTCCGAACGTCTTCCGATCCGACGCGTATCGGTTGCGTGGGCTGCTCCGCGGCGACCTTCGCTGCGGCCTTGCGCAACAACCTTCCGAGCTCGCGCTCCAGTCCACGCACACCCGCTTCACGGGTATACCCGTCGATCACTGCACGAATCGCATCGTCAGTGACCTCGACTTCTCCTTCGAGAAGACCGGCTCGAGCAAGCTGGCGCTGCAGCAAGTGGTCGCGCGCGATCCCGACCTTCTCCTCGTCGCTGTAGCCGTCGATGCGAACGACCTCCATGCGGTCGAAGAGCGGTCCAGGTATTTGCTCAGCGTTGTTCGCGGTCGCGACGAACAGGACATCTGAAAGATCGAGATCGACATCCAGGTAGTGATCCCGGAACGTGTGGTTCTGGGCGGGATCGAGCACTTCGAGCAACGCGGCGGAAGGATCTCCTCGCCAGTCGCTTCCGAGCTTGTCCACCTCGTCGAGCAACACGACGGGGTTTAGCGTCCCTGCGTCCTTGATCGCGCGGACTATGCGGCCGGGCATGGCCCCGACGTATGTACGACGGTGACCGCGTATCTCGGCCTCGTCGCGGACGCCACCTAGGGCGACCCGGACGAACTTACGACCCATCGCGCGAGCCATCGACTCGCCGAGCGACGTCTTGCCGACGCCGGGAGGTCCGACCAGGGTGAGAATCATCCCACCCGAGCCTCGGCCACCCTTTTCAGACGGTTCGCCCTCGAGACCACGGTCGACCCGGAGTTTGCGAACGGCAAGATGCTCGACGATCCGTTCCTTGACCTCATCGAGGCCGGTGTGATCAGCATCGAGGATCGACCTGGCTTCGCTGACGTCAAGCCGGTCATCGCTTCGCTGTCCCCAAGGGATCTCGAAGATGGTGTCGAGCCACGTGCGGATCCATCCGTGTTCCGGACTCTGCTCGCTCATCCTTTCGAAGCGGTCGATCTCGCGTGTTATCGCGGCACGCACCGCTTCGCTGACGTTCAGGCTTTCCAGCCGCGTCCGGTAGTCATCGCCGGACTCCGAATCACCGCCTTCGCCCAGTTCCTTGCGGATCGCGGCAAGCTGCTGGCGCAGGAGATATTCACGCTGGGTGCGCTCCATGCCCTCAGCGACGTCGCTGCGGATGCGGTCCTTCAGTTCCAGCTCGGCCAGAGTCTCCCGGCCCCAGGCCAGGACCAGTTCGACCCTCTTCGACGGATCGAGCGTTTCGAGAAGCTCGACCTTCCTCTCCACCGACAGCTCAGGCCAGTATCCGGCCGTGTCGGCCAGCTCCCCGGGGCTGGTGACCCCTCGAAGCAGGTCGCCAAGCCGTCCGATGCCGCGGTGCTCCGCGATCGCCTCGAATACCGCCCGAAGCTCCCGCGCGGACTCCTCGTTCTCGGGGCCCGGTTGGGCCTCCTCGACCGCCTCGACCCCGACCCACAACGCGGCGCCGGCGGCCGCGGTGGCAGCACCTATCACCGCCCTGCCCTGGCCGGAGACAACGACCGCAGGCGTCCCCCCGGGCAGCGTGCCCGACCGCTCGATCGACGCGATCGTCCCGACTCTGGCGTAGCGTCCGCTACTCGAATCTGGACCGTCGGAACGACCGATCCGAGGGACCAGGACCAGCCGGTTGCCGGCACCGGGCGCGGCCTCGACCGCAGCCCTTGCCTCTGGCGTCTCCAGGGCGAGCGTGATGGTCATTCCAGGCAACACAACGCCCGCGTCCAGGGGGAGCAGCGGCAGGGCCGAGGTGGCTAAAGGAGGCATATCGAGACTCTCTTCCGAGGATGTAATCCTGTAAGTGCACCCAGGATAACGATCCTTGGAGGAAAGTTGTTCCTAGGCCACTCAACTTTCGCTCCGGACTCGGAGTGGGACGATGTGCGGATGGAGGACGAGCAGGAAAGACTCGATCAGGCCAACCGCGGCGACCTCCCATGGCGTATCTGGGGGCCGTACCTGTCGGAGCGGGCTTGGGGCACCGTGAGGGAGGACTACTCAGCTAACGGGGACGCCTGGTCGTACCTTCCCTTCGAGCAAGCCCCGTCCCGGGCCTACCGCTGGAGCGAGGACGGGCTCGGCGGGATTTGTGACCTTGACCAGCAGATTTGTCTCGCTCTGGCCCTGTGGAACGGCGAGGATCCGGTCCTCAAGGAGCGCATGTACGGCCTCACGTCCGAGCAGGGGAACCACGGGGAGGACGTAAAGGAGTACTGGTGGTACCTGGACGCGACCCCCACCTCCTCCTGGCTGGTGTGGCGCTACCACTACCCCCAGGCCCCGTTCCCGTACGCCGGGTTGCTCCATGAGAACGCCCGCCGGAGCCGGCTAGACCCCGAATACGAGCTGATCGACACGGGGGTCTTCGACGACAACCGGTACTGGGTGGTTACCGCCACCTGGGCGAAAGGCGCCCCGGAGGACCTGCTGTGGCACATCCAGGTTCGAAACATGGGGCCCGACGAGGCGACCATCGACGTCCTGCCGACGATCTGGTTCCGTAACACCTGGAGCTGGGACACCCCGGGCGGTGGAACGACCGGGCGTCCGACGCTCACCGCGGAGGACCACCGCACGGTGAGCGTCACCCACCCGGTTCTGGGGAGGTGGCGGCTGACCGGCGCCGGCGAACCTGAGCTCCTCTTCTGCGACAACGACACGAACCTGGCCAAGCTCTTCGGGGCGCCGGGACCGGCTTATCCCAAGGACGGCATCGCCGACCATGTCCTCTCGTCCGCCCCGACCGTGAACCCGCACATGTCCGGCACCAAGGCCGCGCTCCGTTATCGCGTAACGGCACCCCCTGGCGCCACGATGGAGCTGCGTCTGCGGTTCTGGAAGCCCGGAGAGGGCGCCAAGCCGACTCCGACGTCCGCCGAGGGTGACCTGGGTCTGGCATACGAAAAGGTGATGGCCGACCGGAAGTCCGAAGCTGACCTGTTCTATGCGCGGCTCGTGCCGAAAGACGCCACCGCAGAAGAGGCGCTGGTGCTGCGCCAGGCGTCGGCGGGGATGCTCTGGTCGAAGCAGTACTTCCACTTCAACGTCAAAAGGTGGCTGGACGGGGACCCCGCACAACCTCCTCCCCCTGCGGGGCGCGGCCTGATTCGCAACGGGGATTGGACCCACCTCGACAACCGTGACGTGATCTCGATGCCCGATCCCTGGGAGTACCCGTGGTACGCGTCGTGGGATCTCGCTTTTCACTGCGTAGCCCTGGCGCATCTCGACGCCGAGTTCGCCAAGCGGCAGCTGATACTGCTGGGCCGGGAGTGGTTCATGCACCCGAACGGCCAGCTGCCCGCGTACGAATGGAACTTCAGCGACGTCAACCCGCCCGTCCACGCCTGGGCCGCGTTGAGGGTATGGGAGATCGACTGGCAGGCGAGGGCCAGCCGGGACGTCGATGCGACACCAGATTTCGAATTCCTCGAAAGGATCCTGCACAAGCTCCTGCTCAACTTCACCTGGTGGGTGAACCGAAAGGACGCAGCCGGCAACAACCTCTTCGAGGGTGGATTTCTCGGCTTGGACAACATCGGCTTGTTCGACCGGTCGAGACCATTGCCGGTAGCCGGGCGGCTGGAGCAGTCAGACGGAACCGCCTGGATGGCGATGTACTGCTTGAATCTCCTGGAGATTTCGCTTCAGTTGGCCCTGAACGATCCGGTCTACGAGGACGTGGCCACGAAGTTCTTCGAACACTTCACCATCATCGCCCACGCCATGGAATGGCAAGGTCTGTGGGACGACCAGGACGGTTTCTTCTACGACCTAATCGTCCTCGCCAGCGGCCAATCGATTCCTGTCCGCGCGAGATCGCTGGTCGGGGTCGTTCCGCTCTTCGCTGCCACCGTCCTCGATCAGGAGCTCCTCGACAAGCTGCCTGCCTTCTCGCGGCGGTTGGACTGGTTCGTGACCAACAGGTCCCAGTACGCGCATCACGTCTCGCGTTCGAGCACCCCCGGGAAGCCTGGTCGGATCTTGCTCTCCGTGGTCGGCAGAGACCGTCTCGTCAGAGTCCTGTCCCGGTGCGTCGATCCGGAGGAGCTGCTTTCGGATCACGGTCTCAGGTCGCTGTCTCGCTACCACCTCGCGCATCCGTTCACGCTCGACCTCGGAGGATCGACGGCGTCGGTCGATTACGAGCCGGCAGAGTCAACCACGACTCTCTTTGGAGGAAACTCCAACTGGAGGGGTCCGGTCTGGTTCCCGCTGAACTACCTGCTTACGGAAGCGCTCGACCGCTACCACGACTTCTTCGGCGAGGGATTCACAGTCGAACACCCCACCGGATCAGGGACGAAGCGAACGTTGAACCAGGTCTCTGACGATCTTGCTCGGCGGTTGGTTTCGATCTTCCTGCCCGACGCTTCAGGGAAACGGCCGGTGTTCGGGTCCAACCGGCTCATGCAGACCGACCCGGCCTGGCGCGACCAGATTCTGTTCCACGAATACTTCCACGGAGACACCGGCGCCGGGCTCGGAGCCTCCCATCAGACCGGATGGACCGGTCTGGTCCTGGACCTGATCGCAGACCGCCGGCTCGGTGGGCGCCACTAGCCACGGAGTCCACCCAGGCCGCCCCAACGAGCGTCCCGCACCGCGTACAGTCACACCCGATGACTGTCTCTAAGGAAGTGTCCACGGAGGTGGAGGCGGCCATTCGGAGGCTGCTGGCCCGATTCTGCCAACTCGTAGACGACGGCGAGTTCCAAGCCGCGGCCGACCTCTTCTCCGCCGAGGCAAGGTTCATCCAGCTCGGTGACGAGACGGCCGGCAAGGACGCGATCCAGAAGATGCTCGCGAACCAGCCCAACGTAAAGACGCTTCACCAGGTGACCAACGTGGTCGTAAGCAACGGGTCGCACGACGGCACCTATCACTCCGTATCGGACCTGACGATAAATGCCAAGCGAAACGACACCTGGTCACAGACCTTCGCGGGCCGTTATCACGACACGTTCGTCGGTTCCGGTCGGGATATGAGATTCAGTCAGCGGATACTGACCGAGCGCTGAGCTCGGGTCAGTTCACCTTGCGTTCGTAGCCCTCCCAATACGGGGCGCGGAGCTTGAACTTCTGAAGTTTGCCCGTGGCGGTCCGCGCCAGCGCGTCGACGAACTCGACCGAGGTCGGGCACTTGAAGTGCGCCAGACGCCCCCGGCAGAACTCGATTATCTGCGATTCGTTCGCATCCTCGCCCGGACGCAACACGACGAGCGCCTTGACCGTCTCACCCCAGCGTTCGCTCGGTACCCCGATCACGGCCACCTCAGCCACCGCGGGATGCTGGTAGAGGCAGTCCTCGACTTCGACCGAGCTGATGTTCTCCCCTCCAGAGATGATCACGTCCTTCTTGCGATCCGAGATGGACAGGTAGTTCCCGTCGACGATCCTTCCCTCGTCACCGGTGTGAAACCAGCCGTCGACGATGACCTTGTCGGTCTCGGCTTTCTGGTGCCAGTAGCCGTCGAAGACGTGATTGGACCGGGCCAGGACTTCGCCGTCGGGTGAGGTTCGAATCTGCACGCCGACAGCCGGCACTCCCGCGTGGGACAGGCGCTTGCTCAGCTCGGCAGGACCCGATCCGTCCCATTCGCTCCGCCTCCTGTTGATGGTGAGAAGCGGGGACGTCTCGGTCAGGCCGTAGATCTGAATGAACTCCCATCCGAGCTCGGTCTCAACTCTCTCGATGGTCTTGGAGGGAGGGGGCGCGCCGGCCACAACCATCCGAATCTGGTCCCGACCGGGAATCGGCCGGCCAGCCTCTCGGCGGGAACCCGCAGCGTCCAGTACTGCTGCGACCACAGCCGGGGCACCGCAGAGCAGAGTCACCCCGTGGTCGCCGATCCGCCGAAGAATCTCCTCACCGTCGATCTTCCTGACCACGATCTGCGGAACTCCCATCGCGGTAACGGCGTACGGCATCCCCCATCCGTTGCAGTGGAACATCGGGAGAGTGTGCATGTACACGTCACGGTCGCTGACGTTCACATGCCAACCGAAGACGGTCGCGTTGAGCCAGCAGTTCCGGTGGGTGATCTGCACCCCTTTCGGCCGGGCGGTTGTGCCGCTGGTGTAGTTGATGCTCGCGGTCGCGGCCTCGTCCGGATCCCAATGATCCGGCTCCCGCGGTCTACCCGGTCCGACGGGCGAGAAGAGCTCGACGTCGGATGAACCGTTCAGAAGGATGCGGTGCTTGACGTCGATGCCCGCGACGTTGGCCTCTGACTCCGGGTCGATCAGAAGCACCGACGCGCCGGAGTGCTCGACGATGTACCTGATTTCGTCCGGCCCGAGCCGGTAGTTGATCGGCACGAGAACCCGCCCGTAACCGCTCACACCGAAGAACGAGACCATGAACCGGGCAGAGTTCGGGCTCACGATGGCTACCCGATCGCCGATACCCACTCCCATCTCGCCGAGCGTGATCGCCATGCCTCTGGCTCGCGCGTCGAGGTCGCCATAGGTCATCGATCCCATCGAGCCCGGCGTTCCTGGCTCGTCCACGACGGCCGTACGGTCGGAATACACGGTTGCCGCCCTGTCGAGAAAGTCCAGGATGGTCAAGGGCACGTACATGCTCATCCCCCGTAGGTGTGCAGGTCGGCAGCCCTGGATCGGCATGCCTGTAGCCAGAAGATACCCCTACGGGCGTAGGGCTCTCCGAGGCGGCCGCACACTAGTGTCGCGATTCGTGCGAGGCCGCCGGCGACGTCTGCGCGGAACCGCACCTCAGGCGCGCGACGCACGCCGCCAGCTGCAGGTCTTGGTGGTCTCGGCGAGCATGGGAGCGGGCCACGACGGAGCTGCTCGCGAGCTGGCTCGTCGCCTGCAAAGGCTCGGCTATTCCAGCGACGTCAGGGACTTCCTAGAGTCGGGACCGCTCCGGATCGGTGCCGCCCTACGACGGTCGTATGAGATCCAGCTCCGCTACTTGCCCGGCACGTACGAGGCGACCTACCGCATGTGGTTCCGAGCACCATGGTTGTGCCCACCGCTGGCTCGTTTCGTTGCGATCCTGACAAGACGAAGACTCCTGTCCTGGATAGACGATGCAGGTCCGTGCGCCATCCTGTCCACCTACCCGCTCGCCACGCTCAGCCTGGGCGAGCTTCGGAAGACGGGGAGACTTGCCGTCCCGGTTGCGAACTACATCACCGACTTCGGTGTGCATCCGCTGTGGATCCACGCTGGGGTCGACTTGACCCTCACGGTGCACGAAGGCCCAGCCAGGCGAGCCGCCGAACTTTCGGGCATCCAGTCGAACGTCTGCGAGCCCGCAGTGTCCGAAGCGTTCGAGCCGTCTGGTCTACCTTCCCGTCAAGAGTCCCGCAGGAAGCTCGGACTCGACGACCCCGAGCGCGCCGTTCTGGTCGCAGCCGGTTCGTGGGGTGTCGGGCAAGTCGAGCAGACCGTCCGAGACGTCGCGGCGGGAGGCCGGTTCGTCCCGGTGGTGGCGTGCGGATCGGATCGCCGCTTGCGGTCGCGGTTGGATAGAGTCGTCGGGAGGGAATCCATGCGCGCAGTCGTCCTCGGGTGGACGGATGACATGCCCGGCGTCATCGCAGCTTGCGACGTGGTGGTCGACAATGCCGGCGGCCTGACCGCGTTCGAAGCCATGAGGGCAGGTGTACCCGTGGTCAGCTACAAGACCATCCCCGGACACGGCCGAGAGAACGCTGAAGCAATGTCAGAAGCGGGTGTGGTCAGCGGCGCCGCCGACGCCGACGCCTTGTCGCTACTGCTCGACGCGCTGACCCACGCAGGCCCTGCTCGGGCTGCGCAGGTTTCCGCGGCCTCGAAGATGTTCGGACCCGATCCGGCTGAGCTGATCGCGGCGATGGTGACTACGACGCCGGCAGCACTTTTTTCCAGATGAAGCTACGCAGGCTCGCAGGAGGAATGGCGCTGACCGCAGGGGGCGTCGCCTTCGCCCATTCGCTTCCCGGGGTTGTCGCTTGGCGCTCGGCTCGATCGCTACTGCTCCCGAAGCTGTCAGGTGTCGGCCGGGCAGATCACGTTGCTCTCACCTTCGATGACGGGCCCGACCCCGCGTCGACGCCTCTCATTCTCGACGAAGTGGAGCGCCTCGGGTGGAGAGCCACCTTCTTCTGCCTCGGCTCCCAGGTGCGGCGGTCCCCGGGCTTGGCACGTGAACTGGTCGAGCGGGGGCACGAGATCGCCGTTCACGGCGACAATCACACCAGCCACCTCGTCCGTCCCGCGCCTTGGACCATCAGGGACGTCAGAAGGGCAACCGACACGATCGAGCAGGTCACCGGCGTAACACCCAGATGGTTCAGGCCGCCTTACGGAGGCGTCTCCGTCTCGTCGTTTCTTGCTGGTATGCGAATGCAGTTGGATATGGTTCTCTGGACGACTTGGGGCGTGGACTGGCGCGAGGACTCGACGGGCTGGAGCGTCGCCAAACGGGTTGCAGCGACCTTTCGGCCGGGGGCCACCGTTCTTCTGCACGACTCTGACATCACGTCGGCTCCCGGAAGTTGGCGATCCACGCTCGACAGCCTTCCCCTGCTTGCAGAGCAGTGGGGCCAGCAGGGCCTGACGGTCGGGCCTCTCTCGGAGCACGGCGTAGGCGGATCGGGCTAGGGCCGCCTCGTGGCGAAGACGACATGCATCGCACTGCGCACGCGTGCCGGAATACGGCGAAGTGCGGTTGTCGTGGCCGCGGTAACAGCTTTCGCCGGTTGCGGCGAATCGACCGCGCTCCACGGGCGTCAGGGGCCCACCTTGGAGGTCGTCGCGGCTTCTTACCCAGTTGCTCAGTCCGTCGACCTGATCGGTGAGGGAAAGGCCCACGCCACAGACCTGGTGCCCCCCGGCTCAGACCCGTTCGCATTCCGACCGAGTTCGGCGCAGGACGCAGAGATCCAGCAAGCCGGTCTGTTGATCCTTGCCGGCCAGGCGGTTCAGCCCGCGTCCTACTCAGGTTCGGGTGCTGCGAAACAGAAACTCGACCTGGGAACGGTGGCTTCCGAGCCCTACTACTGGCTCGATCCTCCGGCCATGCGCCAGGTGGTGCCGGCCATAGAGGCCGCAATGGAACGGGCCGATCCCGGGGATGCCGGTGCATTCAGGGCCGGCGCACGTGCGCTCGAGGTGGAACTCGACTCGACCGCTATCGACTACCAGAGCACTCTCTCGACCTGCCCGAGGCGGACGATCTTCGCGGCGGATGACGCGTTCGCAGGTGTGGCGCAAAGGTACGACCTGGACTACCACAGTTTCGGGCACAGCTTCGGGCACAGCTTCGGGCACAGTCTCGGGGACACTCTCGGGACGTCCGCGACGCCCGACCCCGCCAAGATCTCCGGCGAGTCGGCCTCGGTGAGGGCGACAGGGGCGACTGCGGTGTTCGCTGAAACCTGGGTACCTGCGCAGACGGTGACGTCGGTCGCCGCCGCCGCTGGTGTCAAGGTGCGAACACTCGACACCCTCCTCGGTCCACCTCCCGGTGGGTGGCCTCGGCAGGCGACGTACATCAACCTGCTCGAGTCCAACCTCGGCCGGTTGAACGACGCGTTGGGGTGTGCCGGTTCCAGCAGCGGCCCGTGACAACGCCTCTCGCGCAGGTAAGCGAGTGGGCGCCGTTGGCGGCAGCCGGTGTGGTTCGCCGCGGGATGGACCAGGGTCCCGCCGTCGTCGCTTCGCACGGGGACACGAGAAGGACGTTCCCCTGGGCGTCGGTCACCAAAATCCTGACTGCGATGAGTCTTTGGATCGCCACCGAGGAGGGCACGGTCGGCTGGGACGATCCGGTCGGACCGCCCGGGGCAACACTCGCGGACCTGGTGTCGCACGCCTCGGGGCTCGCCCCCGACGACGATCGACGTCTAGCACCACCGCGGACCCGGAGGATCTACTCGAACCGGGGAATCGAGCTTGCTGCAGCCCACCTCGCTGAACGCTCCGGAATGTCGTTCCCCGAATACATGACGACAGGTCTGCTCGACCCGCTCGGTCTTGACGGTGTGCGCCTCGACGGTTCACCGGCTCACGGAGCGAGCGGATCCCTCGCGGACCTCTTGGCCATCGGGGCCGAATTACTGGAACCGACAGTTGTGAGCCGATCAACGCTGATCGAGTGCACACAGGTGGCGACGCCCGGCCTGTCGGGCGTGCTTCCCGGGTTCGGACCCCAACAGCACAACGACTGGGGACTTGGAGTGGAGATACGCGATCACAAAGAGCCGCACTGGACGGGACACCGGAACTCCCCGTCGACCTTCGGTCACTTCGGCCAGTCCGGATGTTTCCTCTGGGTCGACCCGCGGCTCGGTCTGGCCCTTGCTTTGCTGACCGGGCGCGGGTTCGGCCCCTGGGCTGAACAAGGCTGGTCCGAGTTCTCCGACGACGTGATCGCCGAATACCGGACCCCTGATTACACAACCGACGGCTTCGAGCCGCCCGGCTAGGACTCCGGAGGCCCCGCCAGCTCCCGGAACGCAGCAAGAGCGCGAGGAGCCCACACGGTCCCCGGGCCACCGTTCATCAGCACCGCCACGCCCAACGCTTCAGCCACCTCCACCTCGGTCGCGCCTCGCCTGGCGGCGCCGCGGGCATGAGAAGCGATGCAACCGTCGCACTCGCGTGTCACTGCGATCGCCAGAGCAATGAGCTCCTTCGTCTTGGACGGTAGGGCGCCGTCGGTCATGACCGCGCGCTGCATGTCCGCATAAGCCCCGATGACGTCCGGGATGTGCTCGCGAAGCTCGTGGGCGGGTTCCCTCAGCTCACCGAGGACCTCGTTGGGGTGTATCACCTGGCCTCCTTGCCGTCGAGTACAGCAAGATTGTCGCGTCCGCTGGTATATCGGTGACTACATCGAGCCGATCAGCGGCGTGTCTTCGCACCAGACAGCTCAGAGTCCCGCTCGGTCAACTAGTTTCGGTAGTTATGGTTTCCCGGTTTCTGAAGCGAGACAAGGTCGACGTGCTGTCTCGCCTGCCTCTGTTCGAGGCGTGTTCGAAGCGTGATCTGAACCAGATCGCGTCCAAGACCGTCGAGATGGACCGGCCGGCCGGGACCATCCTGACCCGGGCTGGCCGCGACGGCGGGCTGATGTTCGTGATACTGGAAGGAGAGGCGGAGGTCGAGAAGGACGGCACCGTCCTGGGACGGCTGGGCCCCGGCGACGTGATCGGTGAGCTTTCACTAATTGATGGTCAACCCAGGTCCGCGAACGTTCGAGCGATCACCGACATGAAGGTTCTGGAGCTGGCACAGGACGACTTCCAGTCCCTGGTCGACTCCTCGCCGAAGTTCGTTCAGAGCCTGTTGCGATCGCTGTCTCTTCGAATCCGTGACATGGACTCGCGCGAACTAGGAACCATTCGCTGAGGTAGGCCGCTGGGCGGCGTCCGCGCTTTCGGCGATCAGCGCCTGGATCTCTTCCTCACCCCGTGCAGCGTCCACCATCTCGTCCATACTGATCGGGCCGACCGAACTCCCAGCCAGGAACTGCTTGACGAGTGCGCGCTCGCTGGTGAACATCTCGCTCGCCGGCCCGAAGCGGACGAGGCTCGAGCGGTAGAGCATGCCGATGTAGTCAGCGGTTCGTTTCACCGACTCGATGTTGTGAGTGATTATGAAAAATGTGCAGCCGGTCTCCTTCTGAACCGAGATGACCAGCTCGTCGAGGTACGCGACTCGGACCGGGTCGAGTCCGGAATCGGGCTCGTCAAAGAAGACAATCTCGGGATCCAGGATGAGAGCCCTGGCCAGGCCGGCGCGCTTCCGCATGCCCCCCGAAACCTCCGCAGGCAGCTTGTCGAGGTGGGCAACCATGCCCACCATCTCGGCCTTCTCGAGGACCAGGGCCTTGATCTCCTTCTCCCCCTTGTTGGTGTGCTCGCGCAGAGGAAACGCGATGTTGTCGAATATGTCCATCGACCCGAACAGCGCCCCGTCCTGGAAGAGGACGCCGAACTTGCGGCGGATTCGCAGCATCTCCTTGTTCGGGATCCCGACGATCGGTTCTTCGTCGATGTAGATCTGCCCCTCCTCGGGCCTCAGCAGGCCAATGATGTTCTTCAGGAGAACCGATTTGCCCGTCCCGGACGGGCCGAGCACCGCGGTGATCTTTCCCCGAGGCACATCGAAGGTGATGTCCTTCAGGACGGTGTGGTTGCCGAAGCGCTTTGTGACCCCCCGCAGAGAGATGACGGGATCCGGGACCGTCGTGTGCGACCGGTCCTGCAAGCCCGTGGGGGATATAGCCACTAGTTCCTCCTTGCGGCTTCGGTGTCCGCGTGTGCGCCGGCTGGGAAAACCGCGCTACGTGCAGGATATTCGGGTTCGGAGAGGCAATTCCCTCACGTGCGGGAGAACCTGATTCCGGACTCCCTCGAGGCACCCGCGAGGCTCCTTGCTGGCCCACGAACCGTGTGGTTGTCTCTTCGCCGTGGGCACCGTTGGGACGATGCGGACAAATCGGTGAATCTGGGCAACAGGCCATGACCGTCGACATGGCCGCCGCGCCCGAACCCGGGGAGCAGCGGGCCTCGCTAGACCGGCCTCGGCCGGGGGTGTCGGAGCTGATCGCCGACTCGACTCGAAAGGCTGCTCGGGGTTTGGAAGACGCGGCCTTGGGGGGAGTGCGATCGTTCGGGGCGCTCGTCGCCCTGGTGCTCGACACGATCGTGGCGTCAATAAGCGCAATCCTTCACGGGCGGTTCGCGGTGAGGGAATTCTTCGAGCAGGCCTGGTTCCTGGTTTCGGTCTCGTTGCTCCCGACCCTTCTGATAGCCCTTCCGTTCGGCCTCGTCCTCGTCCTGGAGGTCGGCAGCCTGGCCAACAACATCGGCGCTCCGTCCTTCGTCGGCGCCGTCGACGCGGTCGGCATCGTTCGGGAAGCGGCACCCCTGATCGTCGCGATCGTCCTCGCTGGCGCGGGTGGATCTGCAGTGTGCGCCGACCTCGGGGCACGGACGATCCGGGACGAGATCGCCGCGATGCAGGTGATGGGCCTGGACGAGGTCGAGCGCCTCGTGGCGCCTCGAATGCTGGCAATGGTCATCGTGTCCGTTCTACTGAATGGGATCGTCGCCATGGCCGGGATCATCTCGGGATACATCGCCGACGTGACCGTGCTGCACGGGTCGGCTGGGGGTTTCCTGAACTCCTTCACCACGTTCGCCCAGCCTCAGGACATCATCGAATCGGAGCTGAAGGCGGCCGTCTTCGGCGTGCTCGCTTCGGTGGTCGCCGCCTACAAGGGCCTCAGCGTCAAGAAAGGCCCGTCCGGCGTGGGTGAGGCCGTAAACCAGTCCGTTGTCGTCACGGGGATCTCCCTCTTCGTCGTCAACCTGATCCTGACCGAGATCTTCCTCGTCTTGGTCCCGCCCCCGTTCGTGTGATGGCGGTCTGATGGTCACTCCCGCCAGCGCTCTCAGAGGAACCCGCACGCGAGGTGTGAAGCTCGCCAACTCCGTCGTGGGCCAGTTCGCCATGTTCGGCGAGATGCTGGTGTTCTTCCTGCGGGCTGTCGTCGACGTCCCCCTGGTACTTCGCCGCTACCGGAAGGAGTACTTCCGTCTGCTTGGTGAAGTGACCTTCGGCGGCCGGATCTTCGCGATCGTGGCGAGCACGGTCGTCGTCGCAGCTCTTCTCTCCGCGGTGGTGGGTGTGCAGCTCGCGCTGGAGGGCTATCAGGGACTGCAAATCATCGGACTCGGTCCGCTTGCCGGCTACCTGTCGGCGTTCGCGAACACCCGAGAGCTCACTCCGCTCCTGACCGCGTTCGGATTGGCGGCGCAAATGGGCTGCAGGTTCACATCCGAGCTCGGGGCCATGCGAGTCACCGAAGAAATCGACGCGCTCGAAGTGATGAGCATCCCTTCGCTCGCCTATCTGGTCACCACGCGAATGCTCGCCGCCCTGACCGTCGCTGTACCGCTGTACTTGGCGGCACTGGCAGGGGCTTATCTGGCCACTCAGCTGACCGTCATCGCCGTCGCGCAACAGGGCTCGGGCACCTACCTCCACTACTTTCACGAGTTCCTCACCGGGCGGGACGTCCTCCTTTCCGTTCTGAAAGTGGTCGTGTTCGCGGTCCTCGTCACGGCGATCCACTGCTACTACGGGTTCAACACGAAAGGCGGTCCGGAAGGAGTCGGAAGGGCCGCGGGCCGGGCGATCCGCGCGAGCGTCGTGTCGATCGCGGTGTCGGACATGCTCATGACCGTTCTCTTCTGGGGAACGTCGAGCCCGGTAAAGATCACGGGTTAGGGCATTTCTGTGAGCGCCGAAGTTTCCGCCACCCCTCGTAGACGGCGTCTGAGCCTGGAGTCGATCCAGGAATCGCGGCCCGCGCGTGCCCTGTTGGGTCTGTTGCTCGCGGTGGCCGTGGTCGCGGCCGTGTACGCGATCATTCTGGCTTTCACCGGCCACTTCACGAGCGTGGTTTCCATCGACGCTCAGATTCCATCGGGTAGCAACGCGATCGGCGTCGGAGCACCGGTGCAATACAGGAACGTCACGGTCGGAAAGATAGCCAGCGAGGCGCAGGCACCGAACGGCACGATCGTGGTGCATCTCGACTTCTACCCGAGCCGAATAGTGAACGTCCCGAGGGGGGTCCAGGCGCAGGTCGCCCCTTTGTCCATCTTCGGGAATCAGTACGTCGACCTGGTTCCGCCCGCGACGATCGGCGCTGGCCACCTGGAGGCGGGCGACTCGATACCGGCGTACGGCGGGGAGCCGTCGACTTCGCTCCAGGGAACGGTCACTCAGCTCTACGACCTGCTCAACGCCATCCATCCGGCCGACCTCGACACCGCGCTCACCGCGTTTGCCACGGCGTTGAACGGCGAAGGAGAGAGCCTCGGGAAGGCTCTCGACGCCGCGTCCCAGTACACCGGCAAGACGATCGAGCCCAACTTGGACACGATCCAGGCGGACTTGCGGCTACTGGTTCCGGTCAGCAGCCACCTCGCGGCTGCAACACCGGACCTGCTCGGTTTGCTCGCCAACTCAGAGACGACCGGCGCCACCATCACGAACCAAGCCGCGGACCTTCACACGCTTCTCGCGACCGGTCAACTCGCGACCGGTCAACTGGCGCGCGTGTTCTCGACCGAGCAAACCGACCTGATCAACCTCATGAACCAGTCAGGGCCGCTACTGGGCGACGTGACCTCCAATCCGAACGAGCTGTCCTTGACTTTGTCGGGGCTGAGCCAGTGGGCGGCGGCATGGGCAGCGGCGGAGTCACACGGGCCGTACTTGTCAGTGACTGCGAACCTTCCCGTCGCTGACATCAGCTCCGGCATCAACGCCGCACTCGGCTACAACAACCCATCCTCCCTCGCCGCCGCGCTGGGTCCCGACTTCAATCCCCAGACCTACACGTCGGCGAACTGTCCGGCGTATCCGGGCGCGACCAATCCTTACTGCGGCCGCGGCGGAAGTCCCGCGGCGTCGCCCGGTCAGCCGTCGAGCGTATCCGCGAGCGACGTCGGCCTGAGCTCAGGTTCGAGTGTCGCGGCCGGCCCGACCAACTCCACCCAGCGGCAGACGTCCTCTCCCGCCGGCGGTTCTGTAGCCGCGGCAGACAGCTATCCCTACGCAGAAGAGCTGAACGCGATCGAATCCATCGCCTCCGCACTCAACGGCGGAAGGCCCCCCGCCTCTCCCGGCGTGGCCGCGCTCCTTCTGTACCCCCTGTTCGCCTCTATCTCGGGAACGTCGTGAACCGGCGGTACCTCTCAGATCTCATCAAGCTCGTCATCTTTGTCGTGGTGGCGGTGATCATCACCATCAGCGTCGTCGCCACCCTTCTCGACGTAAAAGGCGGCTCCGGCTACCACGCGATCTTTGCAAACGCGACGGGTCTGGAATCCGGCGATACGGTACGTATCGCAGGGGTGGAAGTCGGCAAGGTCAACGGGGTAAGCCTCGTAGGCGACCGGGCCAAGGTCGATTTCTCGGTGTCGAGCTCCCAACACCTCACCAGCACCACGACAGCGTCGATCCAATTCGAGAACCTCCTGGGGCAGCGATACCTCCAGATCTCCGCGGGCACATCGGGAGGCGCCCGGCTCAGGCCCGGGGCGACCATTCCTATCTCGAGGACGAGGCCAGGGCTGGATCTGACAACTGTCTTCTCTGGCTTCCAGCCCCTTCTCGCTGCTCTCGACCCGAAGCAGGTCAACGACCTGACCGGCTCGATCATCCAGGTGCTCCAAGGCGAATCCGGGGCTGTCGGCAACCTGGTGAACGAAACGACGGTCCTGACTCAGAACCTGGCATCTCGGCAACAGGTCATCGACCAGATTCTCGACAATCTCACCCCCCTATTGACGAGCGTCAACGCGCACGACACCCAGTTGTCGGACCTGATTACCGGCCTGAACTCACTGGTTACGGGTCTGGCCAACGAGCGCGGAACCGTGGGTGACGCGGTGACCGGATTGAGTCAACTAGTCACCAACACCAACAACCTCCTTCAGAACGTCCAGCCCACCCTCGATCAGGACCTCTCCGGCCTGCAGGGTGTCACCGGCGAGCTACTCAGCAACCAGACGCAGCTCTCTGCGGTCATCCACAACCTGCCCGGGCTTCTGTACGCCCTCGACAAAGTGTCCAGCTCTGGCAACTACCTAAGCGTCTACATCTGCGACCTGACCCTGAACGTCAGCAACCCGATCAGCGTCAAGCTTTCTCCTACGGTGCCGCAGTCCCCCGGGCTTCCCGTTCCGGTGGGCGTCATCGGCGACGAGTCACAGCACACGAGGGTGTGCTCATGACCAGGAGCGGGTCGTGAGGAAATTCAGGGAGCTCAACCTTTACGCGATCGCGGGCATCTCGACGGTCGTGCTCGTGATTGCGGCGTATCTCGCGCTGAACTTCTCCAAACTCCCTCTGATCAGCAGCCAGAAGACCTACAAGGCCGATTTCGCCAACGCTGTCGGTCTCGAAAAAGGAGATGTCGTCACGGTTGCAGGCGTGCGAGTCGGGGCGATCACCGGCCTCCAACTGCACGGGTCGGTCGCCCGGGTGACCTTCAGCGTCAGCGGGGGCCCGCGCCTCGGCGATACAACCCGGATCGACGCGAAGGTGCTCAACCCGGTCGGAGTCGAGTATCTCGAGCTGACCCCTGACGGTCCCGGCCACCTCAACGCCCCCATCCCGCTCGACCGAACCAGTGTGGCGGGCACCCTCGTGGGCGACCTCAACCAACTAACGACTCAGACCCAGCAGACGAACATCCCGCAGCTGGTCCAATCGCTGCAAGTCATCACCCAGACCCTCGCCGCCAACACGCCTGCGGAGACCAAGGTTGCGATCGACGGTGTCGCACAACTCTCCGCCGTGTTTGCCGCCAAGCAGACCGAAGTCGCCGACCTGATCGCTCAAACGGGACGGCTCACGTCCACCCTGAACTCCGACACCAACCAGCTGGTCAGCCTGCTCAGCGAGGGTGACATCGTCCTTCAGGTTCTAAACCAGCGAAAAGCGGCGATCGACAACCTTCTATCGACCACGACTGCGCTGACCCAACGTCTCAACCACCTGATCCTTGACGACCGTTCGGTGCTCGACCCACTTCTGGCGAACCTGCAGTCGGTCTCCGCGACGCTCGCTCATGACAGCAACGATCTCGGCAGAGCGATCCCGCTGCTGGCCGCGTTCTCGCGCTACAGCGCCAACGTCACCGGCTCTGGCCCGTTCGCCGACGTGGTTGCCCCCGGGCTCGTCATTCCCGACAACCTCGTAGCCCAGTGCGCGAAGGTCGGGGCGCTCGACCCGCAGAGAGGGTGCCGAGCGTGAACCGCCTGATCGCGCGAGCAACCCCGCTACTCGCTGCAGCCGCGGCGACAATCATCGTCGCCGCCCTCGCGTTCGTCGTAGTCGTCGGAGGCGGTTCCACCAAACCGATCTCGGCGGAGTTCGCCGAAGCGCCAGGCCTCTACGCCGGAAACCACGTCGACGTACTTGGGATTCCGGTCGGATCGGTCACCGGTGTCAAGGCCGAACCCGGCTACGTCGTCGTCACCATGCAAGTCAGGTCGGATCTGAAGATCCCGTCGGACACAAACGCCGTCATAATGGCGCCGACAGTTGTGGCCGACCGGTTCGTCGAGCTGACACCCGCCTACACCGGTGGCCCAGTCCTGGCAGCCGGTTCGGTGATACCTCTGGGCCGGACCGCGATCCCCCAGTCGGTCGACGCGGTGTACGCGGCGTTGAACAACCTTGCCTATCAACTCGGCCCCAACGAGGCCAACAAGAGCGGCGCGCTCACCGATGTGGTCCACCGTCTCGCCCTTCAGTTCGGGAACGCGGGTCCGGACTTCAACTCTGCGGTCGTGAACGTCAGCGGCGCCCTGCACGGCTTTGCCCAGAACTCGAGCCAGTTGACCGACCTTCTCAACAATCTCGGGGACCTGAGCAAGGCGCTCGCCACCAACTCCGGCACTTACGCGTCATTCACCAACGATCTCGCCGCGGTGAGCCAGATACTCGCGAGCGATCGCGGGGACCTGGCGTCAGTGCTGTCGTCGCTGCAACAGCTCTTCGCCAATCTGACCTCGTTCATCCGGGCCGACGGCTCGCATCTAGGGTCGAGCATCAGCGATCTGAGCACGTTCGCCAACAGCCTGGTGAGCCAGCAAGACGCCCTCAAGAAAATCCTGGACCTGTCGCCACTGGACCTCCAGAACCTGGACAACGCCATCGACAAGGGAGCCTCGGGTGGCCCCGCACTGCGCGGTCGGTACGACGCGGTTGCCTCGACCCAGCAGCTGTTCAACCAGGTCTGCGGCAACTCGGCGCTCCGGTTCCTCGTGATCCTCGCGACCGGCACTCAGACGAACCCCCTGACCGTGGCGACCCCCGTCGACACGCTCTGCGGAATCGGCAATGCCCTCAACGCCCTGACTCCCCCGCCAGGCGCGTCACCCGGACCGAACCTCACACTGGCAGCGCTCACGTCATGAAGCTCACGTCATGAAACAGGCGCTACGACTAGGCCCCGCAAACCACAGACTGGCAGGCGCGCTGGTCGCGCTCGCTCTGCTGGCGTCCTCATGCGGACTCAGCCTCCAGTCGCTGCCCAAGCTCGGCGGAGTCTCCGGCCCCACGTACAAGCTGACCGCATCTTTCGGCAACGTAGTAAATCTTCCCGCCAACGCCCAGGTGAGGCTCGGGGCGTTCTCGGTCGGATACGTGTCGTCCATCGGACTGAAAGACTTCCAGGCGGTCGTGACCATGAGGATAAAGGCGAGCGTCAAGCTTCCTCAGGGGACGAGCGCAGCCATCCACTTCGACACCCCGCTAGGTGAGGACTTCGTTCTCCTGGAACCCCCCGCACCGGCACCTCCCTCGTCGCAGTATCTCGCCGATGGTGCGGTGATACCGGAGTCCGAGACGAGCACCGCTCCGAGCGTCGAGGACGCCTTCGCCGCCCTCGGCGCCCTGCTCAACGGAGGCGGGATAGACCAGCTGCAAACGATCGTCACCCAGACCAACCTGGCGTTCAACGGCAACCAGACTCAGATTCGGCAATTGTTGGAATCGCTGAATGCCACCGTGACCTCGTTCGCGCACAACACTCCAGCGGTCGACAACGCCCTGACCGCGATATCCGGCCTCTCGCAGGTGCTCAACCAGGGACGGAACACGATCACCAACGGCATTGCATCGTTAGGCCCGGCAGTGGCAGTGCTAGGTCAAGAGAACCACGACCTGGCCAACCTTTTGACCCAGCTCGACTCCCTCAGCGGGGCCGCCAACAACATCATCCAACAGAGCGCTACCGGCACAGTCGCGACGCTCAAAGGACTGCAGGCCTTGATCGGGCAGCTCCTGTCGGTTCAGCAGCAGTTGGGTCCGGCGCTCGACGCGGTGAACAGCTTCGAGACCAACACCCCGAACATCGCTCCCGGCGACTACGCCCAGCTCTCCATTCAGTCGACTATCGAGGTGCCGCCTGTACCGTCGAATGCTCCGGCCCTTCAGAAGGTTACTGTCGACCCGCCGGAGAGTGACCAGTCTTACGACCGCTCCGCCATTGCCACGCTCATCGAAGGCGGCCTCCCGTGAGCCGTTCGATACTCACCCGCATCATCGCGCTGGTCGTCGTAACCCTGCTGGGGCTCTACTACATCCTCTTCGACGCGGTTGGGATCAAGCTGACCAACCAGCCGTACACCATCCACGCGGTTCTAACGACGGGGGGTGGGATTTACCAGGATGCAGGGGTCGCATACCGCGGTGTCCAGGTCGGCAAGGTCACCGGCCTCCACCTGGAGCCGAGTCGCGTCGTGGTGGACATGGCGATCCGCCACGGGGTAAAGATCCCCGCGAACGTGACGGCGAGCGTCAAGGAACTCACCGCTGCCGCGGAGCAGTACCTCGATCTCGTGCCCGCCGCGATGGACCCCCCGTTCATCCAGGCGGGCTACACCATCCCCGAGGATCGAACGAGCGTCCCTGTATCGATCGGCCAAGTGCTCAATACGGTCAACACGCTGGTCAGCAGCCTGAGCGCTTCAGATCTGAACACGCTCAGCCGGGCTCTCGCCGAAGGGCTCCAGGGAGCCGGGCAAGACCTCCGCTCGATCATCGTCGACGGAAGCACGCTCCTTCAGGCCCTGCAATCCGCGGCTCCCGGGACGGTTAACCTCATCAATTCGGGCAACACGGTCCTATCGACGTTCAACCAGACGAGCGACAACTTCGCGAGCTTCGCCCACAACCTCAACCTGCTCTCGCAACAGGTGGCCCAATCCAACGGCGACCTGATCAAGCTGCTTCAGAACGGCGCGACCGTCAGCACCACCGGAAATCAGTTCCTCACCCAAAACGCACAACCGATCATCGAGCTACTCCAGGAACTCGGAACCTTGAGCAACATCAGCTTCGAGCGCGAACCGGCCTTCCAGGCCCTGTTCCAAGTGCTTCCCTTGTTCGCTCAAGACATCGCTTCAACTTCCACCAACGGACAGATCCGCTTCGAGCTCACCTTCAACTACGACCACCCCGTTTGCCCGTACAGCGCGACGATGGTCGAACCGACCTCTCTGGTCGTCCAAGCCGACCTGACCCAGAACTGCGGGCACCAGGCCTCCGACCTACTCCAAAGAGGCGCCGACAAGGCGCCGGCACTACCCCAGGGATAGTAATGACAGAAATGACAAACATGACCGACACAGACATGACAGAGAACCAATTCGGCGAGCAGCGTCCCTCGGGGCCGCTGCACGCAAAGTCCGGCCCGAGCAGCCAGAGCGTCATCGGGCGGTTCGGGATCACGGCAATCGTCAACATCCTGCTGATCCTCATTCTCATCGGCGCGCTCATATTCACTGTGCTCCGCGTGCGGGACCAGGACTCGCAGAACTCGTTGAGAAACAGCGCCAAGACGGCGGCCGGAACCTACGGGATCTACCTGTCCAGTTATGACTACAAGAACCTCAACGGGCCGAACTCCGCGTGGGCGAACGTCGAGAAACACGCAACCGCCAAGTTCCGCCACGACTTCGAAACAACCAGCACCGACTTGTCCAAACTTCTGAGCCAGTACAACGCCGTCGCTACCGGACAAGTAGTCGACGTAGGGCTCGAATCCGTATCCAGCTCGACGGCCGTCGCGCTTATCTTCGTCGATCAAACCGTCACCAATACCGTTCAAAAACCGAATTCTGTGACCCAGCCGCTAAGGGTCAAGCTCACGATGGTCCGGCAGAACGGTCAGTGGCTGATCGACCAGCTCCAGGTTCCCAAGTGAGGCTTGCGCGGGCGAGGCTCGGCGCTGCGGCGCTATTAACGACGGCTGGGATCGTCGGGGTCGTCTCCGACGTGCCGGCGTTCGCAGACGCGACCGCTCCGCCGGCGTTCCCAACCAATTGCCCCGCCGCGCAATATCCACCTCCCGGTTATCCGAACCCGCCGCCCGCGACGCCGTTCCTGTACCAAGGCAAGCTGTACAGCGGCCAGGTCCGCTACGAAGTCCCGTTTAAGGCGATCATCAACGGCGGCGAGATCGACCTGCCGCCGAACGTCAAGATCCCCCACCTCTACGCGTCGCTGTGCGGGCTGATTCAGCTGCCCGACCTCTCGGGAACCATCGAGCCAAACAATTTCAACATCGCGACCCCGAACGTCTACGTCGCCAGCCTCGAGGCCCTGCCAGCGAGCGTGGCGTTCGGGCAGCTCAAGTCGACCATCGACCTGACTCCAGCCCCGAACGGCGGTCTCAACATCACCATCAGCGGCGCGACCACTGAGTCGGTAAGCACCCTCAGCAACACCATCACCTGCGGCCTGACCCTGACCGCCCTCTTTACAACCAAGCACGACGGGATCCTGACGGGGGCACCTGTCACCGGTCCAACCATGCAGGGCCAGGCGGAGGCGGTCAGCAATTCCTTCGCCGTTCCACCCGTCCAGGCGTCGAACAGTTGCCCGCCTTCGGTCGCTCAAACGTTCAATCAACTGCTCGGGCTACCAGCAGCGCCGGGAGTCGGAACGTTCAAGACTCCGTTCTGCTTCGACTTCGAGTTGCAGGGCATCAACAACCCGACCCCCACCGCCCAGTGCCCGTGGCCCAGCTGATGGGACGCCGTCGTCGACATCGAGCACGTCGAGTGGCCCCGCTGGTAACCGCCGCGCTCGGTGCGTCTGTGTCAATCGGGTTGGGCATCGGTCTATTGCCGGTGGCGACAACCGCCGCACAGGCCCAGCCTCCGATGAACTGCCAAGCGGAGCAGTACCCGGCGGGAGGGGCGGCTCCGAACGCTCCGTTCACGCCGTACGAGATTCCTTTCAGCGCGACGCTCGGCCCAAACCCGCCTCCGCCGGGCGGCGCGCTTCCAAGCGTTCCTTCAGGTGGCTACCTGGAGATCTCCAACGGGTTGCTTACCGCGGTTCTCGGTGGCGGCCCCACGTTCCTTCCAGGAAATCCGGGACAGATATACGCGACGACCTGCGGCCTGTTCCAGCTCCCAACCGAGCAGGGATCGATTGCCCCCAACCCGGAAGGCAACCAGAACGACACTCACTACAACAACAACTTCCAGTTCGTTAACCCGATCCCCGTTTCGGTGTCGATCACCGGAATCTCCGGGCTGCCCGTACTGACGGGATACGGTGCGGCGGATGGTCAGCTGTCGGCGGTCATCGACCTGACCCCAGCCGCGAACGGAGGACTGAACGTAGAGTTCAACGCCGCCGCCAAGTCGACAAGCGATTTCGGTCCGGCACTGTCAGTTCTGGGTCCGATCCTGGGACAGATAACCGCGGCCACGGGGAACGAGTGCACGATCCCGATCGGCGACCTGCGTGAGGCAGGCTTGCCGGCGTCAGATCTAGCGGTGGGCCCAACCGGCGTCAGTTCCGTGACGGGGCTCACTTACGCTCAAGAGACCAGCCCTGCGCACTTGACCAGCGGCACTAGTGGCAACATGACCGGCCAGCCGATCACCGGTCCGATCACCGGGGCGCAAGCCACTCTGGTCAGCAACGACTTCGCGGTTGCAAAGGTCGACCCGAACACGCCTCCCTCGCCGTCGGCGCCGGGCGCGGCAACGACGGCGCCGTCGACGCTGTGTACACAATCGAACGCCAACCTTCTTAACCTGCTTTTAGGTCTCCCGTCCCCTCCAGGGAAGAACACCTTCTTCGCCCCAAGCACCTTTGCGATACACACGACCGCCTAAGGGCACACTCGTATTCGCCGCAGCGCTTGCCGCTTTGGTGACAGTGGCAGCCGGGTGCGGCAACAGTTCCCGACCGAGAACATCGAGCTCGACGACACTTTTGACCGTGGACAGGTGGCGCCCGCCAAATGTGCCATCGGTACCGGACACGACCGGCTACTGCACGGTGGTGGTGGCTATCTACAAGCACGTTGCGGAGCTTCCTCACGCGACCCAAAAGGTGCGAGCCCAGATCGTCAACGACTACCTCGCCGAAGTGCCCACCATGATCGCCACCGCACCGCAGCCGGCCGCCGCCGACACGAGGCTCTATTTCAACTCGGTAGCAGAGATCCTCGGCGACCTGCAGAAAGCGGGACTCGACCCCAAGAAACTGTCCGACCCGAATCTCGGGCGGGTGCTGCTCGATCCCGCAGTCAAGGCCGCCGGGGATCGGGTAATCACTTTTGTGCGGAACAACTGCAACTACACCATCGGAGGCTGATCGATGCCCGGTCCGGTCCGGAACCTCACCCAACTCTCCAGGACGCTACTGAGGCTGCCCGTCGAGGCCCAGGCCTTGGCGACGCTCGTTGCTTCGGGAATGGTGGGAGCCGAGCGTCCAGACAGGCTTTTCGCCATGTACCAGGCGCTCGACCGTTACGGTGCGATGGGTGCCGCGTCGACGGTGGCGGCGATTCGATATGGAGACCGGCCAGCCGTGGTGGACGAGCTCGGCACGGTGACCTTCGCCGAGATGGATCGCAGGTCCAACGCTCTGGCAAATGCGCTGCGGGCGCGAGGAGTTGCCGAGGATTCTAGGGTCGGGATCCTTTGCCGCAACCATCGCGGCATCTATGACGCCAGCCATGCGGCGTTGAAGCTCGGCGCGCGAGTCCTCTTCCTCAACACGGACTTCTCCGGGCCTCAGGCGGCTGAGGTATCGGAGCGCGAAGCACTCGACACGATCATCTACGACGAAGAGTTCGCCGAAACTGTCGCCGCGGTAAGGGCCCGGAACGGGCGCTACATCGCCTGGACCGAGGGGACTTCAAGAGAAGGGGATCCGACCCTCGCATCGATGATCGCGGCCGGCAACCCTGAGCCACCTGCTCCCCCCTTCGGTCACGGGTCGGTGATCATCCTGACGAGCGGCACAACGGGAGCACCGAAGGGAGCGACCACGGCGCAGCCGCGGTCTCTGGTGGCTCCAGCAGCGATCCTCTCCCGCATTCCGTTCCGAAGCCGCGAAGCTTCTTTCATTGCCTCCCCCGCGTATCACGCGTGGGGATTGGGGACGTCAGTGTTGATGCTCGCCCTCGGCTCGACGATCGTCCTGAGAAGAAGGTTCGACCCCGACCAGGTGCTGGTCGCCCTTGCCGAGCACCGTTGTAGCTCACTCGTGCTTGTGCCCGCAATGCTCAACCGACTCGTCTCACTTGGAACCGACCGAATAGCCGCCGCGGACTTAGCCTCGCTGCGCATCATCGCGTCGAGCGGTGCGCAACTCGACGCGGCACTATGCAGAAAAACCATGGATGCCTTCGGCGACGTGCTCTACAACCTCTACGGCTCCACTGAGGTCGCATGGGCAACCATCGCCACCCCCGACGATCTCGAAGCGGCACCAGGCACTGCGGGAAAGGCGCCGCTCGGGACGACGGTACGGATATACGACGACGCAGGCACCCAGGTGCAGATCGGAACCGTTGGCCGGATATTCGTGGGGAGCGGCATGGAGTTCGGAGGGTACACGGGAGGGGGCAGCAAGGAGACGATCGACGGGCTGATGTCCACCGGAGACGTCGGGCATTTCGACGAGTCGGGACGGCTGTTCATCGACGGCCGCGCCGATGAAATGATCGTTTCGGGCGGAGAAAACGTCTACCCGGCGGAGGTGGAGGACCTGCTCTCCAGTCACGAGTCGATCCTCGAGGCGGCGGCCATCGGGGTGAAGGACCCCGACTTTGGCCAGAGACTGCGCGTCTTCGTGGTCGTGCGGTCCGGCCATACGGTCGATGAAGGCGCCGTAAAAGACTTCGTTCGTGCCAACCTCGCGCGCTACAAGGTCCCCCGAGACGTGGTGTTCGTCGACAAGCTGCCCAGAAACCCGTCCGGAAAGGTCCTGAAGCGGCAACTGGCGGAGCATCAACTGGACGAATGAACATGTCGGCATGAGCCATCCGGAACCAGCTGTCGTGATCCCCGGATCCGACTTCGGGACAGCCGGGATCAGAAGCCAGTTCCGCGGACCTTATGCCGACGGCCCTCCCCCTCAGGACCTCGAGGTTGAGGTGCCCCGCCTTGGCGCTTTCGGAGTTGCCGAGCTCTTCCGGCTCGTGACCGTGTACGTCATGATCCCGATTCGCGTCGGTCTTCGTCTCGCAGCCTGGTTGGTACGTCCATGGAAGCGAAACGTCTTAGATGCGGCAGCGCACGGCGGAGTCGACGCGCTGATAAGCCTCGGCCCGACTTACGTGAAGCTCGGCCAGATCATTGCGTCGTCGCCTGGGCTGTTCCCTCAGCCGCTGGCGTCCGCAGCCCAACGTTGCCTCGATGAAGTACCGCCCTTCGACGGCCGGACCGCGCGCGACATGATCCGCAAGGACCTCGGCTTGCCGCCCGCCGCGATCTTCAAACAGTTCGACGAAGCCCCCCTTTCGGCCGCCTCGATCGGTCAGGTACATGCTTGTGTGCTCCCAGACGGCCGGGAAGCGGTGATCAAACTTCAGCGGCCAAATATCCGCAAGCAGATGACGACCGACCTGCGGATCATGTACCGGCTGGCAAAAACCATGGAGAAATTCTTCCAATTCGCCCGGAACGCCAACGCGATTGCGTTGGTAGAGGACCTGCACGACGTCACGTTCAGCGAGCTGAACCCGGCTCTCGAAGCGTGGCGCCAACACCATTTCCGGGACAAGCTTTGGGATTTCGGCGACAACGACTGGGTGACCGCGCCGCAGATCTACTGGGACTACTGCGGTCCCCACATGATCTGCATGGAGCGGATGACCGGAATTCCCATGGACGAGTTCGACGCAATCCGAGATCGTGGGATCGATGGGGAACTCGTGCTCCGGCGTGGCGCCAAGACGTGGCTCGAGGCAGTTCTCGTCCACGGACCATTCCATGGGGACATGCACGCCGGAAATCTGTGGGTTCTCGACGACGGCCGCGCCAGCTATCTCGACTTCGGGATCATGGGAGAGGTCCCCGACGACTACAAGCAGCTGATCAAAGACCTGCTGTTCACCTTCATGTTCGATCAGGACTTCTCCCGGATCGCAAGGGCCTACAAGCGGCTTGGCCTAATAAGCGACGACATGGGGACCGATGAAGAAGTGGGCTCAAGGATCAAGCTGGTCGTGGCGCCGATGCTCGGAAGCGCGTCCAGCATGAGCTTGGGGGACTTCATCGTGTCGTCCCTCGAGATGATGAGGCAGTACGGCATGACAGCCCCCAAGGAGATGGTCCTCTTCTCGAAGCAGATGCTCTACATGGAGCGCTATATCAAAGGACTCGCCCCTGATTGGCAGATTGCGACCGACCTATTTCTGGTAAAGAACATATTCCCCGACGAGGCGGCAAAACGAGCCGCCGATGCGGGCGTCGTGTTCCCCAGTTAGCAGAATCAACCACGTTCAGCGCCGAATAGACAAGGCTGACACCCGTGAGCATCAAAGCCGAATATCCCGAACCACCAGTTGACGCTCCCTTCGATGGCCCGCGCTCGATCGGCCTGGCCGGCCCCGACGCCGCGTGGCGCGACGCCGTCCCCGACGGCGGTATTCAGGTTCAAGCGATCGCGTTGATGGACCTGTGGCTCCGAACAGGTCTTGCGTCGGTCGTAGCTGCCGCTGCAGCGCCGGCAACGTTGAGGCGCCGTTCGAGCGCCCTGCAACGGGCATCGATCGACTTTTTTGGCGAGTTGGCCGCCGACGCCGACGCCTCCAAGGTCTTCCTGGCGCCTCCGCCGGTGAAGATGAAGGCCCGAAGGCTCGGACGTCAGCTCTGGGCACCCGGGGTCGGCTACATCGAGCTGATCAGCTTCAAGAGTCCATACCGGGTGACCTGCCCGAAGTTGCGGACGTCCTACACGAGCCACGACCGGAACGCGGTTGCCAGGGCACAACATTGGCGTCACGAAGACGGTCCGCGTCCCACGATCATCGTCGTCCACGGCTTCACCGGTTCGCCCTACTGGTTCAACAGCACGTTCATGTCGCTACCCTGGTTCTACAGCCACGGCTGCGACGTCGTCCTGGTCACATTGCCGTTCCACGGAGCGAGGAACGACCGATTCGCCCCGTTCAGCGGCTCCGGGCTCTTCACCGACGGGCTCGGCCACTTCCACGAAGCGATGCTGCAAAGCATCTGCGACATCCGGGTAGTGGTCGACTACCTGATCTCAACCGGAGTGGAACACGTGGGCATAACCGGACTGTCGCTGGGGGGTTACGTCAGCGCTCTCATGGCAGCCGCCGAACCACGCCTTCACGTGGCCATACCCAACTCCGCTGTCACGGACATGTCGAGGTTGCTCGACGGGTGGTTTCCGGCGGGCCAGCTGCTCAAGATTGCTCTCCGAAAATCGGGCATTTCCGAGGAGTCGTTCCAGGCGTCGATGAACCTTCACAGCCCGCTCAACTATCCGCCCCTTCTCAGCCGGGACCGCCTGTTGATAATCGGGGGGCTCGGAGACCGGCTCGCTCCGCCCGAGCAATCGGCCCGGCTGTACGAGCACTGGGGGCATCCCCAGATCGAATGGTTCCCCGGCAGCCACATAGTGCACCTCGGCCGCGCACACTACCTTCGCGCTGTCGGGCGCTTCCTCAAGGCGACCGGCTTCAGCACTGGTTGACCCCTAGGAGACTTTTTGCCCCGACGCCCGTTCCAGACTGTGTTGCCGCGAACCGCCAACAAACTGGTCTTGTCGGGCGGCGGCTTGTGCCTACTCGCGCTGCTGGCTGCCTGTGGCAGCTCCAGCTCCTCCGCAAGTCCTCAAGCGCTGCTTGAGAACGCGAAGTCGACCCTGGACTCGGCACAAGGAGTTCACTTCACCCTCACGAGCACGAACGCGGCGGCGGGCGGCACCGTTATCGAGGGCGGCCAGGGCGACATGGTGAGGCCGGACCGGTTGCAGGGGTCGCTCGACGTCTCTGTCGCCGGCGGGCGCGCGTCTGTGAAGGTTGTGGCTGTCGGGAATACCGTGGAAGCGCAGCTTCCGTTCTCCACGAAATACAGCAAGATCGATCCAGCCTCGTTCGGCCTGGGGAACCCGACTGACCTTCTGAGCACCCAGCACGGGCTTTCGAGCATGCTCACTTCCGGTACCGGCGCCCGGAAAATCGGAACGGAGCGCGTGGGAGGCGAGCTCCTCGACGAGATCAGGGAGACCATCCCGGGTTCGGCCGTGCCGCTGCTACCCAATCAGGATCCGAGCCGCCCCGTGGTGCTCGTGGCTGCGATCGACCCGAGCAACCATCAGCTTCGACGAGTGGATCTCACCGGCCCCTTCGTAAGCGAGACCTCGAACGCCACTTTCACGGTAACCCTGACGAACTACGGAGAAAGCGTCCCGATAACCCTGCCACCCACCAGCTGAACGCGACATGGACGTCCGGGTGACCGAGCCACTGGTGGTGCGGAACGAGCGCGACCGCTGGAGGCTCGGCCTCGTAGCATCCGCAGTCCTTCTAGCGGCAGCTGACACCTACGTCGTGGTCGTGGCGCTGCCCGCGATCATGTCGGGAGTCGGCATCGGGCTTGATCGCCTGCAACGAGCAACGCCGATCATCAGCGGGTTCCTGCTCGGCTACACCGCGGTACTGCCGCTGATCGGCCGGCTGGCCGATCTCGCCGGTACGGCCCCGGTGTTCGCGGGTTGCCTGACCATCTTTGCCAGCGGCTCCGTCGTCACCGCCACCGCGCACAACCTTCCAGTGGCCGTGACGGGAAGGGCACTGCAGGGTTTGGGAGGCGGCGGTCTCGTCCCGGTCGCACTGGCCATGGTGGCCGCCCGCTGGGCCCCGGACGAACGCGGCGCGCCGCTGGGCTTGGTCGGCGCCGTGCAGGAGCTGGGCAGCGTGATTGGACCGCTGTACGGCGCTGCAGTGGTCGCGGTGGCGTCGTGGCGGGCGATCTTCTGGATCAACGTACCCGTGACGATTGTGGTCGGGTCCGCGTTCTGGTTGACCACCAGACGTGATCGCCGATCTGGGCGGCGCGACGTAATTGGGATCCTTCTGCTGTTGGTAGGTTGCGCCGGTCTCATCTTTGCGCTTGACGCGCCGTCGAGCCTCGCCAACAGCGCCTCAGTTGGCCAGATATACACGCCGGCAACGTCGGGCGCATGGTCTGCATTCACGACGCCTATCGCGCTCGCGTCGATAGGCGCTCTCGTCCTGTTCGTTGCTTGGGAGGCAGTCAAGCCGTTCGGAGTCCGGCCGGTTGTCTCCGCGCGGACCCTACCAAGTGTTCTCGCGGCTGCAGATCTCCCCGGGTCAGCGCTGCTCGCCGGTGTGCTCGCGTGCGTTGTCGTTGCGTTCTCCACGGCCGACCCCAGCCGGCAGGTCGTGGCATCCAGTGCGAAGGTGGTCGCGCCACTGGCGGTCGTGCTCGCAATCGGATTCGTGATTCGTCAACGGACCGCGCGGGAACCGTTGTTGAGGTTCGGGTCGCTTTCGGCGAGGCCGGCCTGGGGATCGCTGCTGGTCAACCTCGCCGTGGGTGGTGCGCTCATGGCAGCGCTGGTCGACGTGCCTCTCTTCGCCAGGGCGACGGTCGATCCGAAGTCGGAGGTCGCGGCCGCGCTCGTATTGCTCCGCTTCCTGCTGGCCGTCCCGGTGGGCGCGCTTGTGGGCGGCATTCTGTGCCGCACGCGGGCGAGGGCCCCGCTCGTTGCGGCGGGCGGGATGGTGCTGGCCACCGCGGCGTTCCTTTTGATGACGTCCTGGTCCAAGAAGTCGTTGGGCGGCGGCCCGCGATGGAGCGACGTGGAGCTCGTCGTCTGCGGCTTCGGTTTCGGTCTTGCGATCGCTCCGGTGAACGTCGCAGTTCTGGGGGCTGTGTCCGAGCGGGTACACGCCCTGGCAAGCTCGCTTGCCGTAGTTGCCCGCACGATCGGCATGCTCGTGGGACTGTCGGCCCTCACCGCCATAGCGCTACACCGTTTCTACCAAGCCGAGGCTCGAATCGGTTCTGCCCTCGTGCTCTGCCCCACCCATCCGACGTCCTGCCCGGCCTACACCAACGCGACCAACGCAGCTGTCGTCACCGAGCTGCACACCATCTTCGCCGGAGCGGCGATCTGCGCCGGTATCGCCGGCGTCTTGGCGCTGTTCCTGCTGAGGCCCCAGCCGACCTGACTGCTCTGGGCACGGCCAGCGGCGGGGCGGGGCCCCGCGGTCCGGAGGAGACTGGGGTTGGGGCCCCAGTCGGGCCGGTGTTACGGCTGGGGTTGGGGCCCTAGCCGGGCAAGTGTCAACGGCCGGGCGTGGGGGTGGGGTCCCCACTCTCCGGGGGAGGCCGGGGCTGGGGCCCCAGCTAGGCAAGTGATATAGCGCGGATGAAGACGGCGTCGAGCATCGGGGCAGTCAGCTTGCCGGTGAAGGTGTTCTGCTGGCTCGGATGGTAGGAACAGATCACCGCCGGCACGCCGTCGGAACGCGGTATCTCGACTCCGTGCCCGAAGCGCGGCCGGCCGGTGAGACCGAACACCCGGGCGATGACGTCGTAAGCGAACTGCCCGAGCACGACGACCACACGAAGGGACGGCAGTGCCTTCATCTCTCGTACCAGGTAGGGCATGCACCGGTCCCGCTCCTCGGGCAGAGGTTTGTTGGCGGGTGGCGCGCACCGAACCGCGGAGCACACCCAGACGTCGCGGAGCGCTAGACCGTCGTCGACGCTCACGCTGTCGGGCTGGTTGGCGAGACCGGCGCGGTGCATCGACCCGAACAACCAGTCCCCCGAGCGGTCGCCGGTGAAGATCCGTCCTGTTCGGTTCCCGCCGTGAGCCGCGGGTGCCAGGCCGACCACGGCGATCCGGGCCTCCGGATCCCCGAAGCCCGGAATCGGGCGGCCCCAGTACTCCTCGTGAGCGAAGGAGGCGCGCTTGACCTTGGCGACTTCCTCTCTCCACGCGACTAGGCGCGGGCACGCGCGGCACTCAACAATCTCGCGTTCTACTTGGACGAGCTCGCCACGGCCGTCAACCACTCCAGAGACACTAGGTTGGCCGGGCGATATGGGAGCCCCGCCTCCGGCAACCTTGGTATTTCTCGTGCGACACGGGACCACTCCGACGACCGGAGCGCTGCTTCCCGGCCGCGCGCCCGGTTTGCACCTGTCGGACAAGGGGAAGGCTCAGGCGGAATCGGTCGGCGAGAGGTTGAGAGGCTGGGCGCAAGCCAATCCGGAACGGGGCAATCCCGAACGGGGCAATCCCGAACGGGCCAATCCCGAACGGGCCAATCCCGAACAGGCCAATCCCGAACAAGCCAATCCCGAACAAGATGGCAAGAGGACCACTAGGAGGAAGAAGGCGCCGGGACCGAGCCGGCCCTCGATCGGGGGTATCTACGCGTCGCCGCTCGAACGAACCAAGGAAACAGCCGCTGCGATCGCTGCGGCGCTCGGATCCCGTGTTCGAATGGATCGAGGCCTGCTCGAATGCGATTTCGGCGAATGGACCGGAGGCTCGTTGAAGGACCTGTCCAAATTGCCTGAGTGGTCGACGGTGCAGCGGTACCCGAGTGGGTTCCGTTTTCCGGGTGGCGAATCATTCGCAGAGATGCAGACGAGGATTGTGGGGGCGCTGCACGGGATCTGCGAGCGCCACCCGGGCGAAGCCGTCATCGCGGTGTCTCACGCCGATCCGATCAAGGCGGTCGTAGCAGATGCGATGGGGACGCACCTCGATCTGTTTCAGCGGATCGTCATATCTCCCTGCTCGATCACCGTGATCAGCTACGGGTCTCTCGGTCCGACCGTCCTGGCGGTCAACTCAACCGGTTCCATCGGCGACCTGGTGCCGTCATGAGCCGATCCTTCGATCTCCCGGAGGTGGAGTGGGCGACCGTCGGAACTGTCGGGGAGCCCGGTCACAGAACGTTCTACATCCAGGCGCGGCAGGGCGATCAGCACGTCACCCTGAAGCTGGAGAAGCAGCAAGTCGCCGCGCTCGCGCAGTTCATCGGTGAAATACTCTCCGACCTTCCGGTGCCGGAATCGACCCCACCCGACGACGAGCTCGAGTTGACCGAGCCTGTGCTAGCAGAGTGGATCGTCGGAAGCATCCAGCTGGCCTATGACAGCGACGCGGACCGGATCGTCGTGGTAGCCGAGGAGATCACAGTTGAACCTGAGGCAGACGACCATGACACTGAGACCGGGGACACTGAGACCGGGGACACTGAGACCGGGGACGCAGAGAACGGGGGACTCCTGATCGACCCCGACCTAGGACCTTCGATCGGCGGATCCGAAGCCCTGGAAGATCAGGCGATCGGCCGGTTCGGGCTCACCAGATCGCAGGCCGCGGCGATGGTCAGGCGAGGGCGGGACTTGGTGCGCGCGGGTCGCCCAGCGTGTCCTCTGTGCGGCAATCCGATGGACCCTGAAGGTCATTCGTGCCCCCGGACCAACGGCCACCGGTCTCCCGCTCGCTGAGCGCGCTCTGCGCCGGCGAGGTCGAGGTCCAGGGCCGCATGCCCTGGAGCAGCAACGCCACGTTCCTCGTGACCGTCCGCCCGGCTGACGGTTCTGAAAACGAACCTCTCGTGGCGGTCTACAAGCCGGCCGCGGGAGAACGCCCGCTGTGGGACTTCCCGGGGGGCCTGTACCGCCGTGAGATCGCGGCTTACGAGCTGTCAGCCGCGCTCGGATGGAACTTCGTTCCCGAGACCATCGAACGCGCGGACGCGCCGATGGGACCGGGGGCGCTTCAACGGTTCGTCGACGCGGACTTCGAGCAGCATTACTTCACACTCCTCGAAGAGGATCGCTTCCACCGCCCCTTGAAGCGGATGGCAACGTTCGACGTTGTCGCCAACAATGCTGACCGCAAAGGCGGCCACTGTTTGGTGGACGACGAGGGCCAGGTATGGGGCATAGACCACGGATTGTGCTTCCACCCGGAGCCGAAGCTGCGAACCGTCATATGGGACTTCGCCGGCGAGCGCGTCGACGACGACGACCTGACGGACCTGGCGAGGCTCGTCGATGACGGAATCCCACCGTCACTGCACGAACACCTCCGGCCGAACGAGGTGGCCGCGCTCAAGGCTCGAATCCGCAGACTCCTCGACCGCGCTCGCCTACCGGAGCCGAGAAGCGACCGCCCCTACCCGTGGCCGCTTGTTTGAAGGCGATGACATTTGACCCGGACGGGGCCCGTTAACACTCACTGGCCCCATCCTCCTCCGGAGCGTGGGGACCCCATCCCCACGCTCGGCCGTCACGCTCGGGCTCGGAGCGCTTCGATGAGCTTGGGCAGCACCTTGTTCACGTCGCCTACGACCCCGAGGTCGGCGATCGAGAAGATCGGCGCCTCCTGGTCCTTGTTGATGGCGATGATGTTCTTCGAGCCCTTCATGCCGACCATGTGCTGGGTTGCGCCTGAGATCCCGGCCGCGATGTAAACGGTCGGCTTGACCGTCTTGCCGGTCTGGCCGACCTGGTGCGAGTAAGGCACCCATCCGGCGTCGACGATGGCGCGCGACGCACCGGGCGCCGCCTTGAGAAGCTTGGCCAAGTCCTCGATCATCTTGTACCCGTCCGCCTGGCCCAAGCCGCGGCCTCCGGATACGACAACCGCGGCCTCGTCCAGTTTCGGTCCTTCGGTTTCCTCGACGTGGGACCCGAGCACCTTTGCAGACCCGGCAGCACCAAGATCAGGGACACTCCAAGTGTCGACTGCTGCGGCGCCGCCGCCACTCGGCTCGGCAGCGAAGGACTTCGCCCGGATGACGTAGATCCCGGGCGCACCGGCGGTGAATTTCGCGTCCAGCATCTCGGTGCCACCGAAGATCGCGTGCTCGGTAACGAGGCTTCCGTCCTGCGCCTCGAGCCCAACCACGTTGGTGAGCACGGGCCGGTCGATGCGAGCCGAAAGCCGCCCCGCGATGTCGCGACCGTCGTAAGTCTGCGGAATGAAGATCGCGTCCGGTGCGTCCCCGGAAGAGATCTTGTCGGCGATCGCCGCTGCGACCGCAGGACCTGCGAGCCCTCCTCCGAGATCCCCGACTGTGTGCAGTGCGGTCGCGCCGTGAGCTCCGACGTCACCAGCGAGCCCGCTCGCGTCGCCCCACGTGATTCCTTCCACCGTGGAGCCCAGTTCGCGCGCCTTGGTCAGAAGTTCGAGGGAGACAGGCGCGACGTTGTCACCCGCGCGGACAACTACGACCCAGATCTTGTTCAGTGCCATTTTCTAACGGTGAGCCTCTCTACTTATCCTTGAGCCCTTCGGGGCTAGATGACCTTGAGCTCTTCGAGGAACGCGATGATCCGCTCGTGAGCGTCGCCCTCGTCGACGACGACCTCGCCCGCCTTGCGGGCCTCGGCAGGCGCGACCGAAACGACCTCTTGGCCCGCGCCGCCGTTACCGACCGAGCCGGAGTCGACACCCAGGTCCGAAACTTTCAGCTCGTCTACCGGCTTCCCTTTGGCGGCCATGATGCCCTTGAACGACGGGTACCTCGGCTCCACCACACCGGCCGTAACGGTGATGACCGCCGGCAACGCCACTTCGACCTCGTCGTAACCCGCTTCGGTCTGGCGTTCGACGTGGACCTTGCCGCCGGAGACGCTGACCTTTTTCGCGAATGTCACTGCCGGTAGCCCGAGAAGCTCGGCAACTTGCACCGGCAGCGTGCCGGTGTAACCGTCGGTGGACTCCGTCGCCGCGACGATCAGATCCGGCTCGGCCCGCTTGATGGCGGCCGCGAGCACCTTCGCAGTGCCGAGAGCGTCCGATCCTGCCAGCACCGGGTCGCTCACGAGGATCGCCTTGGCCGCGCCCATCGCGAGAGCGGTGCGCAAGCCGCTTGTCTCGTTGTTGGGGGCCATCGAAACCAGGGTGACCTCGCCTCCGCCGGCCTGCTCCGCCAGCCGGAGCCCCATCTCCACGCCGTAGGAGTCGGACTCATCCATGATCAGCTTGCCCTCGCGCACCAGGTTGTGGGTCTGAGGGTCCAGCCTCCCGGGGGACGCCGGGTCGGGAATCTGCTTGACGCAGACGACAACGTTCATTCCTTCATTGTTCTCTACGGTTCACCAACGGAACAAACCGGGGGACCACGAAGGCGGCGGGCCGCGCCATTCCTGGGCTGCTACGGTCGCAGGTTCGTGAGCCAGCCCGACGAGGTGCGACTCCTGGTCCCTGCGTCCCCCGAATTCCTGCGTTTGGCGCGGGTGACTGCGGCCGGTCTCGCCGGCCGGCTGGGCTTCTCATATGACGAGGTCGAGGACCTCCGGCTGGCTATCGACGAGTTGTGCTTCGGGCTCACCGGTCCCACCGGCAGGCGGGGGACGGTGGAGCTCAAGTACGTCATGCTCGATGACGGGCTGGAGGTCGAGGGCGAGGGCCGCTTCTTGGAGGACATCGCGCCGGTTGGCCTCACCGACCTGTCCCGCGTGATTCTTGGAGCCCTCGTCGACGAGCACGAGTTAGGTCCCGGTCCGCCTGCCCCTCATTTCAGACTGGTCAAGCGGCGCCGGACCGACCCGGCTCATACCGGTGACTGACCGCGACTCGCTCCGGGAATCGTTCGCCGAGTACGCGCGCTCCGGCGACGTGGTGCTCCGCGATCAGTTGGTGTCGGCGCACATGGGACTGGCGTCGTATCTCGCCCGGCGTTTTGCCAACCGAGGTCAACCGCTGGACGATTTGGTGCAGGTCGCTTCGCTCGGTCTTTTGAAAGCGGTCGACCGTTTCGATCCAGGACTGGGCATCGAGTTCTCCACGTACGCGACGACCACGATCGTCGGTGAGCTGAAGAGGCACCTCCGGGACAAAGGATGGGCGGTTCGTGCCCCACGCCGGATGCAAGAGCTGTACCTCAACCTGAGCCAGGTCATCGACGCGCTCGGCCAGGAACTCGGACGATCACCCACCATCGCCGAGCTGGCCAACGAGGCCGGCGTATCGGAGGAAGACGTGCTGGAGGCGCTCGAAGCCGGACAGGCTTACCGTTTTGCTTCGCTCGACGCGCCAAAGGGAGACGGCGAGGGCGGGGACTCTCTCGGAGAGCGCCTGGGAGGCGAAGACACCGAACTCGCACGGGCTGAGGGTCGTGCAACGCTCGACCCTCTGCTTCGCCAGCTCCCCTCCAAACAACGCCACGTCGTCGAGCTGCGGTTCTTCGAGGGCCTCACTCAGTCGGAGATCGCCCGACGGCTGGGCATATCGCAGATGCAGGTCTCGCGGCTTCTGACCCGTTCGGTCGCGCAGCTCCGTTCGCTCGCGAAGGCGCCGCCATCCGACCAGGGTTGAGTCGGTGCGCCTGCTCCTGATCGTCAACACGTCGGCGTCCTCGGTCACGGCCCGCGCCAGGGTGGTGATCCAGAAGTCCCTCGCGGCGGACCACGAGGTGACCGTCGCCGAGACAAGCAGGCGGGGACACGCCACGCGGCTCGCCCAGGGCGCGGCTTCACGCGGCACCGACGTCGTCGTGGTGCTCGGGGGGGACGGGACCCTGAACGAGGCCGCGAACGGCATCGCCGGTACCGGCTGCGCGCTGGGTGTGCTCCCCGGCGGGTCGACCAACGTGTTCGCCAGGACTATCGGGATGACAAACGACCCGATCGAGGCGACCGGGGAGCTGTTGTCGGCGCTGGGGGCGGGACCCGCAGGAATCCGCACGGTCGGCCTCGGGAGCGTCAACGGCCGGCGCTACCTGTTCCACGTCGGCGTCGGATTCGACGCCGCGGTCGTAGCCCAGGTCGAAAAACGCTCAGCCATCAAGAAGTACCTCGGCCACGCGTTCTTCGCCTACGCCGCGCTCGACACTTGGGCCCGTGGCTTCGACCGGCGCCGCCCCCACTTCTCCATGGAACTCGAGCGGCGAGACGGCGAGAAGGTGAGCGTCGAAGACGGGTACTTCGCAATCGTCTTGAACACCAACCCGTACACGTTTCTCGGGGAGCGGCCGTTCAATGTGGCGCCGGCTGCGACCTTGGACACCCCTCTCAGCGCGGTCGTGCTGCGGTCGCTCGGTGCGGCGACGTTCCTCGGCCTCGCCGCAACCGCTCTCCGGCGTAACGAAGGGCTCAAGAACTCCCGAAAGGTTTCAGTGGTGGACGACGTCGTACGGGCCGTGCTCCTGCCCCGTGGGGACGTCCCGTACCAGGTGGACGGCGACTACTTGGGGGCTGCCTCCCATCTGGAATTCCGATGGGAACCGGAGACCCTGCGGCTGGTCGTCCCGGAGAACGGGAGGATTTGACAACCGCAAATTTGGTTGCCCAAAGCCTTGCGTTCGCGGTACCCGCGCTTTACGCTGTTGCATCGCTGCGGTGAACACACGGATTGGTGTTACAACGCACGTGACATTTTTCACAACCTCCCCCGAAAGGTAGTCGCTCGTGGCCCTTACCTGGAGCCGCAATATCGAGTGGGACGTAGACGACTGGCGCGACCAAGCGGCATGCCGTGACACCGACCCGGACCTTTTCTTCCCGATCGGGAGCACCGGTCCAGCGATCGAGCAGATCGAGGCGGCGAAGGCAGTCTGCATGCAGTGCGACGCTCAGCGGTCCTGTCTCGAGTTTGCCCTCGCAACCAACCAGGAGTCCGGAATCTGGGGCGGGACTTCCGAGGACGAGAGGCGCAAGTTGCGCAAGGCTTGGCTGGCCAGCCAGCGCCGAGCGTCTTAGCGGCTTCCCCGAGCAGAACTCCCAACGAGCTCACTAGCTGAATAGACGGTCACAAGCCCGCTGGCGCCCGGCCGGTCAAGCCGGGCGTTTTCGCGCTGAGGGCCTATGTCACAGACTTTCCAGGTCCTCGGAGGCTTCCTCGACGGGAATGTCGAGTTCCACGACCGTGCCCCCGTCGTTGCGCATCGAGATGGTCCCGCCGAGTTGGGTCCCCACCAGTCCGCGGACGATCGACAGGCCGAGGCTGGAGGTGTTGTCGATGGTGAAGTCGGGAGGGAGCCCGATGCCGTTGTCCCGGACGAAGACCCGCAAGCGGTCGTCCTCCCGGTGCAGCTCGACCTCCACCAGAAGGACCGGAGGATTCTCCGATAAAGCGCGGATCTGTTCGGAGGCGGCCTCGTGCGCGCCTGACGACACGGAGGCGGGTACCCCCGCCGGCATGGCGTGTTCGGCGGCGTTCTGCATCAGCTCGGTAATCACGACGGCCAGCGGCGTGGCGACGGCGGCCGGGAGCTGACCCGCTGCACCTGTGTAAGAGATGCGGACGGGATGGTCAGGGCTTCCGAGGTCCTCGGCCATTCGGACCAATGACGGCAGGATGTCGTTGAAGTCGACCTCGTCCGTGGTGTCTCTGGACAAGATTTCGTGGACCACCGCGATCGACCTGACCCGCCTCTCGGATTCCTCGAGCGCGTGACGACCCTCTCCCTCGGGCATTCGCCGGGACTGGATGCGCAACAGAGAAGAGATGGTTTGCAGATTGTTCTTGACGCGGTGGTGGACCTCTCGGATGGCAGCGTCCTTCGAGAGCAGCAACCGGTCTCGCCGGCGCAGGTCACTGACGTCGCGCACCAGCACGAGTGAACCGGTCACCGAACCGTGGTCGAGAAGTGGGACACAGCGAATTCCCACCGCGGTGTCGCTGCCGAATACAAGTTCCTCGGCCGCGGGAAGCTTCGTCTGGTACGCGAGCGAAACCGCAGACTGGGCCAGACCTGCCTCGTCGAGCCGAACGCCTTCGAGGCCGGAATACACGCCCATGCGGTGCATCGCGTTGACCGCATTCGGAGATGCGTAGTCGATGCGTGCGCTGGCGTCGAGCACGAGGACACCGTCTCCGACGCGAGGGACCTCGGTGACCGAATCTTCGTCAACGGG